>JAVBMQ010000229.1:0-17425 GCA_031552335.1 Bacteroidales bacterium
ATCAATAAAAATTCCTATAGATGATTTAATAATAAACAAACTGATAATCAATCCGGTAATAGCATCTAAAACCGGCAACTTCAATACAAAAGTAAATCCCAGACCTATCAATACTCCAGCCGATATAATCACATCATTCCGCATATTGATTGCATTAGCTGTAAGCATAGAACTGTTTACCTTTTTCCCTTGTCTGTATTGATATAAAGCAAGGCATAATTTCCCTGCAATAGAGAAAATAGTTACATATATAGCAAGTATTCCCGGTAATTCGCGCACCTCTCCTGAAAGTATACTTCTCAGGGTAGATATCAGCATTTGTATCCCGGCATAAAAAATCACAAAAGAGAGCACCTTGGTTGCAATACCCTCAGCTTTCTCATAACCATAAGCATATTTCCGGCTCGGCGGACGCTGCATGATATGTGCTGCAAAAATCATTACAACCGAAATTACTACATCTGTAGCCGAATCAATCCCATCACCAAGCACAGCCAAACTTCCTGAAAATAAGCCTATACCAATTTTGGATACCGATAATATGGCATTACCGATGGTACTGATCCACGAAGTTCTTATTAGTGCTTTTTCCCGGAAATCCGATCTATTCATACGAAGTTGTGTTAAAAACACAAAGGTAATGTTTTCTGCTAAAAAACAGAAAAATCTGTTGTTGAAAGATTATTTTATAATAAAATTAATCAAAAGTCAAGACGACTTCAAATATTAGTTTGCTAGAAAAACTTCGGATGAATCAATTCGTGAACAAAAATTTGAATGGCTTGAGGGTTCATTAACATCGGATAAATAAATCCAAAAACAGAACCATAAAAATGTGCAGTATGATTTATCCTATCCCCTCCCCTTTTCCACATAAAACTTGAATATAGCAGATAGATAACACCAAAAAGAATACCCGGACAAGGTATAAAAAAGATCAGAACAGTACCCCACGGATTAAAAAAGATAGCAGAAAAAACAACAGCTGAAACAGCTCCGGATGCGCCTAAACTCAAATAACCGGGATCATCTTTGTGTTTCACCAAATCATGAACAGATGAAATAAGAGTAGCCGCAAAATACATCATATAAAAATGGAGGTCTGGTGTTTGGGATATATATCCAAAATAAGTCAATACAGCCTCCCCGAACGACCACAGGGCAATCATATTAAACAACAAATGCATCCAGTCGGCATGAATAAATGCATGAGTTATTACACGATACCATTGTTGATAGTGAACTACCATATATGGAGACAGGATCAACCTGTCTATAAGACGTTGATCCTGAAATGCTATTACACTGATTAGTATAGTTACAACAACTATAATGATCGCGGGATCCATCAATTATGATTTTTCATTCAAACCCAAAGTTCCTTCAAAATTTACATCCTAATGTCAGCAAACCCTTGAATGTATCTGTGGTCATAGGAGTTCCTTTTGATTGCACACCATATGATACAACATTCGGATATGCAAATAATTCATCTTTTTGTTGTCTAAAGACAGCGGCAATATCCATATAAAAATTAGGCGTAAACTTATAACCAAGTCCGCATGTATAATAAGAAACATCCCCTTCCAGAATATACTGAGAAACACTTCCTGCTACACTGGCTTCATTTCCCGGAGTACCTGTACCTGCCTTAAAATCATCCGTAAGGGGTGTTTGCATCCAGGCATAACCTCCACGTATTGAAAACTGAGGGGTTATCCGGCATTCTATTCCTGCTTTGATAGTCGAAGCCGATTTGTAATGTCTGTCATTTACACTATTATCAACAGAATAATCTATATGTTCTCCATCAGGAGAACCGAAGTCCATCCCCCGATAATCTTCTATCTGATAGTCTACACTGACAATTGCTTTGGTTCCAATGATTCCGGCTGCACTGAAAACCCATTTATAAGGGGTTTGCAGTTTATAATCGGAAGCATGGTCTCCGGTATAAAGTATTCCAGGACGATAATCTTCAGGACGAAAAATACCTTCTGTTTCTATACTGGTAGGAGTTAGAGCTCCCGTTGTATAAAGACGCTCATGAGCAATATCTGCCGAATACACATCAGTCATATCATACCAAGTGGGAGAATGATAAGCAACTCCAAGCCTTAAGAAATCTGTTGGTTTCAAAATAGCTCCTACCTTCAGATTGAATCCTGTACCTGTTGTCTCCATCCAATTTTCCAGGTCAAACAAACCTCCATTATAAAATGACTCGGAATAGGAAGAATACATATTATATTGAATATCAGTAACTGACAATGTCAAGCCTAACGAAAGGATATTGGATATATTTGTTCCAAATGTAAAATCATAAGAACTCATCGCTCCTGTTTCTGAGACATACAGATTATTATCAACAAGATCCCCTTCTTTTAAGTATGAAGTATAAAAATCTTCTACACTTCCGGGAGGATTGATTAAGTAAGCATTATAACCTAAAGTCGGCAACCAAGGCTGACCATTATCAAATGGCCACCTGTCTGTAGGACTTTCCATACCCATATCTCCCTCGTACACTCCAGTCACATTCGCTTGGTCTGCCATATAATCAGTCATAGAACCCGGAAGAGCTCTTCCTGAAGTCTGATATTGCCTGTCAAAATTTTTCAATCTATTATAAGCAAATCCAAAATTAAAACTAAGAAACTGATCATTTCCAGAGGGATAGTAAGCCATATAAGCCACATTATCGAAATTAAACTTGAATTTATTTTCCGTATAATCCGTTTTGGACGATACGTTTTCAAAATTCAGAGTAGTAACTACTTCTGAAGAACGGTACACTCCGATACCTGCCGGATTGATAGCAACTCCGGTGATATCTCCACCTAAGGCACCAAAAGCGCCTCCCATAGCCATGCCCCTGGCTGTTCCCGTCAAATCTTCCCGGGAAAACCGCAAAGCATCCATTTCTCCTTGCGCATAAGAAGTTAGAACTGCAAACAATGTTGCAACAAACAATATACCTCTTTTCATAATATACAGTGATTTATATTCAATGTTATGGAAACAGGGTATGTTAAAAGGCCACGAATTTCACGAATTGATACGAATTATATTCTGATAATCAGTTTAGTGTAAATTCGTGGCTAAATAACTTTTGACACACTCCGTATGTATGATTTTTATCTTCTGGAACCGGAACTACGACTGCTACCACCGCCTCCTCCTGCGCTACTACCTCCTGAAGAACGGGATGATCCGGAACTGCTTCCTCCACTATAACTTCCACTACTACGGCTACTGCTTCCGCTGCTGTAATTTCCACTACTACTGCTGCGGGTAGACGGAGATGAAGAATATGAAGACGAACTTCTGGCTGGTTCGGAATAAGAACCGGAAGATCTACCGGATGAAGTTCCTTGCGGAGTACTTGATACGGAAGAAGAAGACCGGGTTCTTGACGGTTGTGTATAAGTATCTCCCTGTGAGGAAGAACGGGTAGTTGAACTTCTGGTTGTTGCAGACGCATCACCGGCAGATGATCTGGAGTAAGTGTCTGACGAACGTGTTACAGATGGCCTGGTGTAAGCATCTGATGATGAACGGGTAGAAGATGATGATCTGGTATACGTATCACCGGAGGCCCTGGTTGAACGGGTAGAATAACCGGCGCCATCTCTTGAAGATGAAGAACGGGTAGATGTAACAGATGATCTGTTGGAATATCCTCCTACAGGTGTGCGTGATGATGAGCCATAATAAGCCCGTCCCCCGCCCTGTGAAGCATAATAAGCTGAAGATCTGCGACCTCCTACATTGTAGATGCTGGAATAATAACCTCCGTAATATCCTCCACAACCATAGCAACATCCACCGTACCAGCCCGGTGAATACCAGGGACTGTACCAGGAATAATACCAAGGGCTGTACCAAGGTGAATACCAGGGACTGTACCATCCATAATATCCCCAACCGGAATACCAGGGATCATACCAGGGGTAGTATCCATAACCATATCCGAATCCCAGATTTACATTGATCGAAGGAGATGAATCTTCTGTAAAATCCATAACATAATCATCTCCATCTCTATAGATATTTACATTGTCCGCTCCGATTACCGTAATCTTAGCCGGATCATGAAACTTAACAATCCGTTGGGAATATTCACCGGCAGGTAAATTATCGGTTTCCTCCTGTATGGAATCCGGAAGCTCTTCTCCAACATATCTCCGGTTATATTCATCCACATCTCTGGCATTATCAGACATTTCAACCAATACAACTTCATTTTTCGTAGAAGTTGTAACCTGTTTGTTTTGTTTGACCTCCTCTTGAGAAGAACTTTTTTGCTTTTTGGAAGAATAATATATATCATCCATGAATGCATCGTCTTGCGCATAACCTGCAAGAGCGAAAAAGCTCATCAATAATAAAGAGGTGCATTTAATCATTGTTTTCATAGCGTTATTCCTCCACTTATTTTTACATCATTTTCTTTGACAATTAATATTCTCATTGGTTTAATCATAGCAGGCTTTTATAGTACAAATTTAGTCAAATAAATACGCGAAACCTTTTTTTTCCACACATTTAACTTTTTACTACAAAAAACTGTTACTTTTGCAATTCGGAACGACTTCCGTTATTTTTAATACAAGCATTGTGCCAAATATCATAACCAACAGAAAATCAACACAATAAAAAAATTTCAAAAATACAATATCGTAAAAATACAATGCGATTTTACAATACTAAATAAATTGACGAATGAATTACTACGAAGTTACATTTACCTGCAATCCGAATAACGAAATATCCAAGGATATTCTGGCTTCCATGTTGGGAGAGATTGGTTTTGAAAGTTTCAATGAAAATGAAAACGGAATATTGCGGGGATATGTTCCCGAAAATTTATTTTCAGAAAAGGAAATCTCAGAAGTGATTACAAATTTTCCTTTGGAAGTTCAGATTAGCTATACCTACGAACTGATTATCAGTAAAAATTGGAATGAAGAATGGGAAAAGCATTTTTTCCAACCAATCATTATTGATGACCGGTGTGCGATACACAGTACTTTTCACAAAGATATTCCTCCGGTAACATATGATATTATCATTGATCCGAAAATGTCTTTCGGAACGGGGCATCATGAAACTACCAGTATGATGATTGCATTTCTGTTGGACATGGATGTGAAACAAAAATCATTTTTGGATATGGGATGCGGCACTGCCGTACTGGCCATTCTCGCAGCAATGAAAGGTGCAAATCCGGTTGTTGCCATTGATAATGATGAATGGGCATATAATAATTCCGTAGAAAATATCCAACTAAACCATGTAAATGACATTCAGGTGTTTTTAGGGGATGCGGGACTATTAGGCAGTGATTCTTATGATATCATATTAGCAAATATCAACCGGAATATTTTACTGAATGACATACACCGGTATGCTTCCTGTATGAAACCTGGTTCTGAATTGTATATGAGTGGTTTTTATACAGAAGATATGGATGTTATCAAAGAAGAATGTGTGAAAAATGATCTTGAATTTATCACTCATCAGTCTAAAAACAATTGGGCTGCGGTCAAATTTATAAAACAGTCGTAAAATCGAAGAAAAAGAGTTTGATTGGCAAGATTTTATACCTAATGCTTGCAAGATCAAAACTTTAGATTATATTTGCAATATGTTTCTATTTTTAACCTAATAAAAAGTTTGTTATGAAGTTTAAAAGTCATTTATTCATCGTTGTATGCATAGTAGCATGCTTGTTCAGTTCCTGTAAAAAAACAATTCCGCCGCAATTAGAGGCAATTCCCTCCAATGCAACTTTTGTCGTTGCGCTAGAGAACATGAAATTGATGAAAAAAGGTGGATTGGACAATCTGAAAGACTATAAGTTTTTCAAATTCATGGAGACAGAACTCGCCAATCAGAAGCCTGAAATAAAAGATTTTTTCAATAAATTCATTGAAAATCCTAAAGCTTCCGGACTGGATCTCAAGCAATCATACGTTTATGGTGTTTTACAACCAGAACGTTATTATGCTGCCTGTACATTCAAAATGGATGATTTATCCAAGTTTGAAAACAACATGAAAGAATTGGCAAAAATCAACAAAAATGTTCCTGCTGCCCAGGATAAAGAAATTTATAAGTTAATTGCCCAGGATGATTTGGCATTTGCATGGAACAAAGATCTTTTCTTTATCTTTATAGGAGATCTTGCTGATGTCAATTTTGAAGAATCATTTGCTATGCCAAAAGAAAAAAGCATCATTAACACGGAAGACTTTGCTGCATTCATGAAACAAGACTATGATATCGGATTTTGGGCTTCTTACTCTCAATTAATGGGCTTCTACAGTCAACTGACAAAGATGCAGATGCCTGATTTTACAGAAATTTTTAAAGATTCTTATTTGCATACCTATCTGAATTTCGAAAACGGAGAAATAAAATTAACAGGGAAAATGTCTCCACAGTCCAAAGTAGATGCATTTTATGCAAAATATCCGATCATCAAAAAAGACCTGAACAACAAGGTATTGGAAGATTTCCCGGAAAACACTTATTTGACATTCAGAATGGCTATCGACTGGAATGTTTACCTGAATATGATCAATGAATATGCAGCTACTATCGGAGATCCGAATATACAAATGGTCTTCCAGGATCCTACATTGAAAACTATTTTCAATGCTCTCGGTGGTGATCTGATTTTCAATATCTATGGTTTTGCCCAAGGCCCGTTGCCCATACCGTTGCTTGGACTTAGCGCTACAGTAAACAGCAAAGAGGATTTTGACAAAATACTGGCTTTAATTCCTCAGGAAATAGTACAACCGGTGGGCCAATATTACATGATCCAATTGGGAATGGGAGCTCCTGTATACCTGGCATACAAAGATAACCGGGCATTTATGACGGACGACACAGACGCAATTAAAGCCTTCACAGGAAAAGGATATAGTAAAAATCTAAGCAACAGCATTCTGGCAAAAGAGCTCAAAAATGATCCCACCTTAATGTATATCAATCTTGATATAGATAGTTATCCCGAAAATATCAAGGCTTTATTACAAAAAGAAGGGCCGGAAGAAATTAAAATGGCTCTGAGCATATTGAAACCATTCAAAGAAATCGTTTACGGAGCAGATAAAAATAGCGAAATGTTCCTTTCCCTGAAGTTCAAAGACAAAAGCCAGAATTCTTTAAAATTACTCTTGAAGAGTATAGACGAAATGGCTACTTCTCAATATAATTGATTCATATGAATACCATACAGGTAAAACATGTTTTACCCTACTTCATTTCCGGGACGGAGAGTTCCGTCTCGGAAATATGGCAACAGGAAGTTACTTTTAACAAAGGGGATTGTTATCTGGTATCTGCAACATCGGGCGCAGGAAAATCATCCCTATTGAGTTATTTATTCGGAGAACGTACCGATTTCCGGGGAGATATTATTTTGGGAGATAAAAGTATTCATGCCCTCAACAATAAAAAGTGGAATGATATACGCAAGCACAATCTCAGTTTTGTTTTTCAGGGACTCAGATTATTTTCCGGATTAACTGTATTGGAAAATATTGCGATCAAAAATAAACTGACAAACCACAAAAACCTCCGTCAGATCAATGAGATGCTGGATTCTTCCGGTATCGGCGATAAAAAAAACGAAAAAACAGCTCACCTCTCTTACGGACAACAACAACGTGTTGCAATCATTCGTGCCCTGTGCCAGCCCTTTGATTTTTTACTGATAGATGAGCCATTCAGCCACTTGGATGAGAATAACATACAAATCATGTCCGAACTTATTTCCAATGAATTACAAAGCCAACAAGCGGGTATGATTTTATGTTCTTTAGGTCCCCAATATCAATTTAACTACCAAAGATTATTCAAGCTATGAAACTGAAACATCGTTTTTCTTTGATTAAACTCCTCAGGCAAAATATCAGTATCCTCCAGCTATCAGGCTATGCATTTGCTGCCCTGACCGGTATGAGTATTATATTTGCTGCTTTTTGTTTCTCAAAAGACATCAAACCATTGTTTTCTTCGGAGAATCGTTTATTCACAAAAGATTTCATGGTTGTCAATAAAAAAGTATCCGTATTTGCTTCCTTCGGGAAAAGCAATACGGCTTTCAGCCAACAGGAAATAGAAGAAATCAGGAAACAGGAATTTGTCAGTTCCATATCATATTTTACGCCCTGCCGTTTCCAGGTGAGGGCATACATGAATCCGGATGGAGGAATCTCCGGATTATCCACTGATTTGTTTTTCGAATCTGTTCCCAACCGTTTATTAGATAAAAAAGGAAAAGACTGGCAATGGAATGAAGAAAGTAGGATGATCCCGATCATCATTCCGCAGGATTATGTAAACTTATATAACTTCGGATTTGCAAGTAGTCAACATCTTCCGCAAATTTCGGAAGGAATTGTACAACAGGTTGTTTTCCAGATTCTCCTGGAAGGAAACGGCAAACGGGAAGCTTTTACCGGACGGATCGTAGGTTTTTCCAATGACCTGAATACTATTCTTGTACCTGAATCTTTCATGCAATGGGCCAATAAACAATTCGGATCCTCTATTAATGCAGATAATATCTCCCGGTTGATTGTTGAAGTAAAAAACCCGGCAGATCCTAAAATCACTGAATTCTTCGCATCAAAACCTGATTATGTTGTGAATGACAACAAGGGAGAACAAGGAAAATTATCTTACTTCCTGACATTACTTATCATTGCCGTAATGATTGCCGGAGGTTTGGTTATGCTTCCTTCTATCGGATTAATGCTTCTGAGTATCAATCTGATTGTGTATAAAAATGAAAAAACACTGGGCAACCTGGTACTTCTGGGATATCGCCGTTCCCATCTGGCACGACCATACTGCCTGTTAGTATTAACTCTGAATATATTAGTAGGCGCTTTAGCAATTATTATTGTTCACTATATCCAAAATCTATACGTCCCCAGATTAAAAATATTAGGATTAGAAAATTTTTCTTCAGGTCTCACTTCCACGACCATTTTTGCATTGATATTTATCCTGACCATAACCATGTTCAACATTTTCTGGATATGGAGAAAGATTGGGAAGATAAAAATACCTGCGAAAGGATGAGAGAAATTTTGAATTCTAAATTTTGAAATTTTGAATTATTTTTTTCGTGCGTAAGCCAATTCAAAATTCAAAATTTAGAATTCAAAATTCATAATTTACTATCCTTCAATTCTTTGCAAAAAATCTTACAATCAAGTTGCTTTTTTCTTTGGAAATTCACAAAAAAGTACTACTTTTGCGCCCGGGTAAGTCCTATACGGCCAGCTCCCTTCGAATCCCCCAGGGTCTGACGACAGCAAGGGTAGTCGGTTGTAGCGGCGCGATGTAGTAAGCTTACCCACCTGCCTCTTTAGCTCAGTTGGCCAGAGCACGTGATTTGTAATCTCGGGGTCGTTGGTTCGAATCCGACAAGAGGCTCAAAAAAAGAGAAGGGTGACTGCAAAAGCAATCACCCTTCTCTTTTTAATTCTCCTTAAGAGAAATTCTAAATAGTCGTCTTCAAAACCTCAGCCAGTCTGTCGGGGGCAATATCCACTGCGACAATTACTCCATGCGGGTCAATCAACAAATTCCCAAATCCATCATTCAAACGATATTGTTTGAATACATCGGAATTTTTTCCCTCCGGAATATTAAACTGCGAGGTTGGGTTAAGCCTGTCGGCTCGTACTGTTTCTTCGAAAACAGATTGTTTTTCGTCGAAAGATACGGAAACTAACTGAACATTTTCGAGGTGCATGCCGGCCAATTTATTCGAAATAAGAGCATTATTAGCACGGGATGTGGCATCATAAGCGGCCCAGAATTGCAACAATGTGTATTTCTCACCTGACGAAAATTGTTGAAGTTGTATTTCCGGTGCGCGATTTCCAGGAGTTAAACCTTCCGGAACTTCCGCATCTCTTGTAGTGTAAGCCATTGACATTACAACGGCAACCAGCAAGAGTGTACTCTTTACATACCTCATAAAAAACTGTTTAAGTAAACACTACAGTCTTCACACACGTGTGCCGACCCCCTGATTTTCAGGGTATAACCAAAAAGTTTCTACTTTTTGATTCTTCTTTTAACTTAAAAAACGATGCAAAGATAGCGCATTTTTTGCCAAAGGACAAATTTTTAATTATTTTTCAGAGAAAAGAAAAACAATTCAAAATTCAAAATTCAAAATTTATAAGATTATTTTCTACAAGCCAAAGCATGCTCTACAACATCTTTTATATCTTTTACATAGACAAATTCCAAACCTTTCAGATACATTTCGTTGATTTCATCTACATGTTTTTTATTATCTTCACAAAGAATAATTTCTTTAATTCCGGCACGCTTTGCCGCCAGTATTTTTTCTTTAATGCCTCCCACCGGCAATACTTTTCCTCTCAAAGTAATTTCACCGGTCATAGCCAGATTCGGTTTTACCTTTACCTGTTTAAACGCAGAAACCATGGAAGTCACCATAGTGATACCAGCAGACGGACCGTCTTTAGGAATAGCTCCCTCCGGTACATGTAGGTGTATATTGTTATTTTCTAAAGTATCTTCACTAATTCCTAATAAATCGGCATGCGACTTGACATACTCTAATGCCAAAATGGCAGATTCCTTCATCACTTCGCCTAAATTCCCGGTAATGGTGAGTTTTCCTCCCTTTCCTTTACTTAACGCAGATTCAACAAAAAGAATTTCTCCGCCTACAGAAGTCCAGGCCAAACCTGTCACAACTCCCGGATATGCATTTCCCTGATATTTTTCTTTTGTATATTCCTTTACGCCAAGGTACTCCTCCAAATCTTCTACTGTCAAAGACTTAGGATACACTTCTTCTCCTGCAATTTTCCTGGCGATTTTCCGCATGATCCTGGCAATCTTCTTATCCAGCTCACGCACCCCGGACTCCCGGGTGTATGACTCAATGATTACTTCCATTGTTTTTTTAGGAATATCAATAGCCTTTTTATCAATGCCATGATTTTCCAATTGCTTCGGAAGCAGATATTTTTTACCAATTTCCACTTTCTCCTCCAGAATATATCCACTGATATCAATCACTTCCATCCTATCTAGTAAAGGTTGGGAAATTGTACTTAGCGTATTGGCAGTGGCAATGAAAAGCACTTTAGAGAGATCATAATCAATATCTAAATAATTATCATGGAATGCTACGTTTTGTTCAGGATCCAATACTTCCAGCAAAGCGGCAGACGGATCTCCTTTATAATCGTTCCCCACTTTATCTATCTCATCCAATATCATCACCGGATTGGAAGATCCGGCTTTTTTGATTCCCTGTATGATACGTCCGGGCATAGCCCCGATATAGGTCCTGCGGTGCCCCCGGATCTCAGCTTCATCATGTAACCCTCCTAACGAAATACGGATATATTTACGCTTCAAGGCTTCTGCTACTGATTTCCCCAAAGAAGTCTTTCCGACTCCCGGAGGACCATACAAGCACAATATAGGGGATTTCAGATCTCCTTTCAATTTTAAAACCGCCAAATGTTCAAGGATGCGTTCCTTGACTTTTTCCAAACCAAAATGGTCTTTATCCAAAACTTTCTGAGCCCGTTTAATATTAAAATCATCAGGAGTATAACTTCTCCACGGAAGACTGAGAATAGTCTGCACATAAGTCAATTGCATAGAATAATCCGGCGACTGCGGATGTATCCGTTCCAATTTATTCAGTTCTTTTTCAAAAACAGTCCGGGCTTCTTCCGGGAATTTGGTTACCCATCCTTTATCCCGTAATTCCTGCAATTCTACTTCGTTGGAATTACCACCCAAAGCTTCCTGAATATTCTTCATTTCCTGCTTAAGGAAATACTCCCGCTGCTGCTTGTCTATTTCCACCTGTGTTTTTTTGCGGACAGACTCCCTGATTTCCATGAACTGAACTTCATGATCCAGCATAGACAATAATACATTCAGCCGTTCTTTGACATTATCAATCTCAAGAACTTGTTGTTTTTCTGCAATCTTAGCATCCAATGTTGTCAAAGCCAGATTGACAATATAATCATTATCTTTTGACTTTTTCATTGAATCGAGTACAAATACGGGAGGATTTACTTTCGAAGAAAGCATATGAATGGTTAATTCCCGTATATTGGTCATTTGAGCTTTTAATTCCTTATCGCCTTTTGCAGGAAGGATATCATCCAATAAGGTATATGAAACCTTTAAATAAGGTTCCTCCGAAAGGAAAGAGTCTATGCGAAAACGACGGATTCCCTGTAATAAAACAGTAATACTATCGGCATTTTCATCTATAATATTAATGATTTTAACGACAACTCCTACAGAATAAAAATCGTCCGGACGGGGATTATCTTCATCCGGGTCTTTTTGGCAGACTGTTCCCAAAAGGCCTTTGGTACGTTGCATCTCATGAACCAGTTTCATTGATTTTGAGCGGCTTACATTGACAGGAATAGGCGTTCCCGGCAAAAAAACCATATTTCTCAAAGGTAATAGAGGCAATTCCGGTCCTAATTCTTTGGTTTGTTTATCATCCGGATCAATAATTATTTGCGCGTACTCTGCAAAATTGTCAGACATATTCTTTCCCATATTTTTTTAATAACAAATAGAGATATTGCAATTTGTGTGCCGTTTTTAATTACTTTTGCAATTGATGGCAAACAATTACTTTCAATTCAAACAATTTACAGTCCGACATGACTTCTGCGCAATGAAAGTCGGCACCGATGGTGTATTACTTGGAGCCTGGGCTGATTGTTCCAATTGCAAAAATATATTAGACATCGGAAGTGGTTCCGGATTAATTGCTTTGATGCTTGGACAACGATCGCCGGATGCCTTTATTGACGCTATCGATATTGATGAGAATGCTTGCAAACAGACGGAAATCAATGTAGCAGCCAGTCCGTTCGTCGACAGGATTCGGGTCATCCAATCCGATTATAAAGATTTCAATCCACCTTATACATATGATCTGATTGTTTGCAATCCTCCGTTCTTCTCTCAATCCCTTAAATGTCCAGACCAGTCAAGAACTACTGCGAGGCATAATGATCAACTTTCTTTTGAAGATCTGATATGTAAAAGTAAATCTCTTTTAAACAAAGGTGGAAAATTTGCGGTCATTATTCCTTTTGATAATCCGGAAGTTTTTATTCAAATCGCAACAAATGAAGATCTTTACATATGCAGACAGACATATATCAAACCCAAACTCACGAGTCCGCCCAAACGTATTTTATTAGAGTTTTCCAAAGAAAACAACACACAAAAAATTGAAGATGAATTAGTTATTGAATATGAAAGACACCAGTATAGTCCGGAATATATAGCTTTGACTGGGGAGTTTTATTTGAAGATGTAGTACTTTATAAATTACGAATTACGAATTAGGAATTACAAATAAAAGCCAATCTAATTCGTAATTCCTAATTCGTAATTCGTAATTTCATTTGATTATCGGCAACGTCACATCCTCCAACCACCGGGTGATATAACTAAAAAAGGAAGGAACATCATATACTTGTGGCATTGGATTTTCCGGGACAATCACCCGTAAACCATGATGAATAGTTTCTATTTTGATGGTTTTACCCATTTGAACCGGCTCTCCGTCTATGTGCATTACTCCGGGTTTCTTTCTTCTCAAAGTTATTTTTCTGGACTTGAAATATTGGGTTTTACTGTTTCGTCCCATTTGTTTAGTAAACAACTGAACAACTAAAGGTCCCACATCCAAAGGCTTAATCGGAGCAAGGATGGCAATATCCATCATTCCGTCACGGATATTAGCCTGAGGGGCAATAAAAGCATTATTTCCATACTGTGAAGCATTGGCGGCAACCACTAAAAAAGCCTTTTTGGTTAGCACTTCTTCTTCCAGGGTAATATCATATGTCTCCGGCTGAAACTTAAGGTATTCTACAATAGTACTTTTAATATAATTCAAAGCTCCCCGATGTTTGCCTCCTGCAAAACGCTCACTGACCAAAGCATCAAAACCCACACCACATGTGCAAAAAAAGATGTGCTCATTGGCTGTACAATAATCAATGAAAGTAATTTTCCCTTCACGAATAACCTCCATGGCTTTGGATTTATCCATCGGAATACAAAGATCCCTGGCTAATCCGTTGCCGGATCCCATAGGTATAATTCCTAAAGCAGAAGACGAATGTACCATTGCCCGGGCAACTTCATTGATCGTTCCATCTCCTCCTACAGCTATAATATAATCGGATCTTTCTTCCACAGCCTTATGTGTCAACTCGGAAGCATGCCCCTGACATTCTGTATAAAGGACTTTTTTCTCAAACTGATCCTTAGGAAAATATTTATCAAGCAAGTTTGGCAGCTGATTCTTGGAAGCAGTCCCTGCAATCGGGTTAATAATTACTTGAATTGTCTTCATTCATTTTTTGCATTCTGATGCAAATGTAGCTATTTATATGTTAAATACCGAAAAAAAGGAAATAAAATTACTTACATCTCAAATTCTTTATTACCTTTGCAGCCTGCTTTTTTCCGAACTATCTTAACATATTATACACGAAAAAGGCAGGAAGACTCAGTATTATTGATATTAAATTAAGCATAAAGCTGTCAAAATGAATCTTCTAAGCGAAAAATTAAAATTGTATGATGCTCCACAGAGAGCAAAAGCTGCAGGTATTTATCCTTATTTCAGGGAAATACAAAGCGACCAGGATACCGAAGTCATTATCAATGGAAAAAAAGTGTTAATGTTTGGTTCAAACGCTTACCTCGGACTTACCAATCACCCTAAAGTTAAAGAAGCCGCAATCAATGCCATTAAGAAATATGGTACCGGAATGGCCGGAAGTCGTTTTCTGAATGGCACTTTAGACATACATGTGGAACTGGAAAAGAAATTAGCCAAGTTTGTCGGAAAAGATGATGCTATTGTATATTCTACGGGATTCCAGGTTAATCTGGGAGTAGTATCCTGCCTGACCGGAAGAGAAGACTATATCATTTGGGATGAATTGGATCATGCATCCATCATTGAAGGACACAGACTGTCTTTTTCAACCAAACTGAAATTCAAACACAACGATATGGATTCGTTGGAAAAACAGCTCCAGAAGTGCGAACCGGACAAAGTTAAACTGATTGTTGTAGACGGTGTTTTCAGCATGGAAGGAGATATTGCCAATCTTCCCGAAATTACCCGCCTGGCTAAAAAATACAACGCCAACGTGATGGTTGACGAAGCTCATGGTTTGGGTATTTTTGGAAATTGCGGAAGAGGAACCTGCGATCATTTTGGAGTAACCAATGACGTTGACCTGATCATGGGTACCTTCAGTAAATCATTAGCCTCTATCGGTGGATTTATTGCCTCCGACAATAATATCATCAATTATCTCCGCCATAATTCCCGTTCATACATCTTCAGCGCCAGCAACACACCTTCTGCCACAGCAGCGGCAAATGCAGCCTTAGATATTATGATCAGCGAACCGGAAAGAATTGAAAACCTCTGGAAACTAACTCATTATGCATTGAAAGGATTCCGTGAAATGGGCTGTGAAATCGGTCACACCTCTACTCCTATCATTCCTTTGTATGTAAGAGACAACGATAAAACGTTTATGCTTACAAGGATGCTTTTTGATGAAGGAATTTTTGTTAACCCTGTGGTATCACCGGCAGTTGCACCAACTGATACTCTGATCCGTTTCTCCCTGATGGCTACCCATACACGTGAGCAACTGGATTATGCTTTGGAGAAAATTGAAAAATGTTTCAAAGCACTGAATATATTGAAAAACACAAAAGAAGAAGTTATTGCTGAATGATTTATCTTAAATATATATGTCTAATGCTTGCGCTGTCATTTGTTTCGTATACTTACGGACAAATGACAGCTGAAGCGGACTTTTCCATTAAAACGTTAACAAAAGACCAATCTAAGACCTCCCTCTCCGATTCCATTCTCAGTTTTGCATATAGTTATCTCAAAACCCCATACAGAATGGGCGCTACCGGTACCAATGCATTTGATTGCTCGGGATTCTCAGGGTTTGTTTACCGGAATTTCGGATATTCATTAAACCGCACAGCTGCCGATCAAGCCGCATCCAATGGCATTACAGTTTCCAGAGGAGACCTGAGACCCGGAGATTTAGTGTTTTTTAAAGGCCGGAATGCAAAACAAAAAAGAGTAGGACACGTGGGCATTGTAGTTGAAGCCGACGAAGAAGGTAACTTCAAATTCATCCACGCTTCAATCAAATTGGGTGTGACTATTACAGATAGCAAAAAGGACTACTATAACACCCGCTTTGTTACAGCCAAAAGAATTATTACCAAAGACATAGACCCGTTTGAATTGATTCCCATGCAAGTAAAAATTCCTGAATTGATCGTATATTAAACATGCCATTTCGCATGATAAGGCGGAATTTAATTGCAGGAATCTTAACATTTTGTATTTATGGAAACACTTCTCATCATTGTAGCTGTTGTTGTGATCTTGTTGTATATCAACTCCGGCAACAAAAAAATCATTGATTCCCTTAGCAATATAGAACAAGAAACCAAACTTCTGCAAAAAAAACTTTCGGAGTTAAAATCCCAGATCCAGTCTAAAACAGAGGAACATACCCCATATTCTGAAAAAGAAAAAACAGCTCCGGATACCGGCAAAGCAAAAGATTGGAATAAATTCATGCCTCCTCATGCTCAAAAAAGTGAGACCGAGGTTATACAAAATCTAACAGAAAAGGCAACTGAAACCATTTCACAAGCTGAAAAATCCAAAGATTCAGAAAAATATGCAGCCGCAGAAAAGCGCAATGAACATTCGGATATCATAAATATTCCTGCTACAGAAAAGGAAGTTCCGGAACCTGCAACTGTAGAAAAGAAAATCTTCGAAACAACCCCTGTCACCCCAATTTCAGAAAAAGAAAAGAAAGACTTTGAAAAGTTCATTGGGGAAAACCTGTTGAGTAAAATAGGTATTGCTACCTTAGTTCTGGGTATTGCTTATTTTGTAAAATATGCAATCGATCAGGATTGGATCAATGAAATCGGACGAGTCGCTATCGGCATTCTTCTCGGAGGAGGAATTATTGCTGTTGCCCACAAATTAAAAGACACTTACCGTACATTTTCTTCTATTCTTGTAGGAGGTGGTATCTCTGTCTTATATATCACTGTGACTATTGCTTTCCAGGATTATCACATTTTTTCTCAAACATTCTCTTTTATATTGCTGATATTAATCACAGCATTTTCCGTATTCCTGTCCGTCTTTTATGACCGGAAAGAATTGGCAATCTTTTCATTACTGGGTGGTTTTGCATCTCCCCTGATGGTTAGTTCCGGTACCGGAAATTACATTGTACTATTTTCCTATATCCTGATA
>JAVBMQ010000214.1:0-5079 GCA_031552335.1 Bacteroidales bacterium
AATCAGCTGAAAAAAGCAGTAGGTTCAGGAGTTTTATTGTTCCTCGGAAACGACGATTACGGAATGAATTATGCAGATAATACATATCCTTTCAGACAAGACTCTACTTTTCTTTATTATTTCGGACTTCCGTTTGCCGGATTATCTGCAGTAATCAATATTGATGATGACGAAGAAATTATCTTTGGAAATGAACTTACCATCGATGAGATCGTATGGATGGGAACACAGCCTTCATTGCGAGAAAAAAGTAATAGAGTAGGGGTTGCTGTTACCAAACCATATGATTCCATCAGCGCATATTTGCAAAAGTCTGTTGAAAAGAAGAAGACAATTCATTATCTCCCTTCATACAGAGCAGAACATATTTTGAAATTGATGCACTGGCTGGATGTAAAACCTTCAGCTCAAAAGCCATCTCTTGCTTTTATTCAAGCTGTTGTTAATCAGCGCATTTACAAATCAGAAGAAGAACTGGTAGAAATAGAAAGAGCTTGTAACATCACTTCCGATATGCATATTCAGGCAATGAAAATGGTGCACATTGGAATGAAAGAGAGTGAAATAGCTGCTGCTGTGGAAGAAATTGCCTATGCCGCCGGTGGAAGTCTTTCTTTTCCTACGATTGCGACTGTAAACGGACAGACTTTACATAATCATTATCATGGCAATATCATTAAAGAAGGGGATATGTTCCTGTTGGATGCAGGAGCCGAAACTGAAATGGGATATGCCGGAGATATGTCTTCAACTATACCTGCAGGAAAGAAATTTACTACTCGTCAAAAAGAGGTGTATGATATACAGGTAGCTTCACATCTGGCTGCAGTAAATGCATTGCGTCCGGGTGTTAGATTCATGGAGGTATATGAACTTTCAGCCAAAGTGATCTGTGAAGGCATGAAATCTTTAGGTTTAATGAAAGGTGATCCGGAAGAAGCTGTACAAGCAGGAGCACATGCCATGTTTTTCCAATGCGGACTCGGTCATATGATGGGACTGGATGTACATGATATGGAAAATTTGGGAGAAGTGTGGGTTGGGTATAACGGAGAACCGAAAAGTACACAATTCGGACGTAAATCTTTACGTTTAGCCCGAACACTTGAGCCGGGATTTGTCCTTACTATCGAACCTGGAATTTATTTTATTCCCGAATTGATAGATCTTTGGAATAGCGAAAAGAGATTTGCCGAATTTATTAATTATGATAAATTAGAGGCATACCGAAATTTTGGTGGATTGAGAAATGAGGAAGATTATCTGATTACAAAAACCGGCGCTCAACGTTTGGGGAAGAAAATACCGCTTACTACTGAAGAGGTGGAAGCCCTTAGATAAATGATGAAGAACAAAATGAGAAAAGTGGGAATGATTCGATCAATCGACATTCTCACTTTTTTATGTAGACCTGAATTTTTTATGATAATCCTTCTACGACTCCATTAACCAGGTCAATATGCAATGCCTGTGGTTCTTTGGGTAATCCTGGCATCCTCATAATCTCACCGGCAATGGCTACGATAAATTCGGCACCATTATTAATTACAATATCATTGATTTTGATTTCAAAACCTTCTGTCACATGATATGCTGTCGGATCTGCTGAAAATGAATATTGAGTCTTGGCAATACAGATAGGATAGTGGCTGATTCCCATTTTCTCAATTCTTTGAATCATTTTCTGGGATTTCTCATTCAATATGACCGTTTCTGCTCCATAGACATTTTGAGCTACCTTTTTTATCTTCGTTTCAATGGAATCTGTATCCTCATAAGTGAAGCAAACATTTCCGGAGGGTGCTTGATCGATGGTTTCTACCACTAATTGTGCCAATTCAATAGCTCCATTTCCTCCTTCGGCAAATGCTGAATTAACAGCAAATCCAACACCTTTTTCAACACAATGCTGACTAATTGCGTCAATTTCTTCCTGAGTGTCAGTCAGGAACCTGTTAAAAGTAACCACCACACTTTGTCCGAAGTTTTTAAGATTGTCCAAATGCTTATCCAAATTGGCAAAACCTTTTTTAAATCCTTCCAGATTGGGTTCTTTAATTTTTTCAATAGGAATTCCACCGTGCATTTTCAGTCCCTGGGCAGTAACTACAATTACTGTAAGTTTGGGTTGTAATCCGGATTTACGGCATTTAATGTTAAAGAATTTTTCAGCGCCAAGATCTGCTCCGAAGCCAGCTTCCGTGACAACATAGTCTGCATAGGTAAGAGCCATTTTAGAAGCTAAAACAGAATTGCAACCATGAGCAATATTAGCGAAAGGGCCTCCATGTACAAAGGCTGCCGTATTTTCAGTTGTTTGTACAATATTGGGATTGATGGCGTCTTTCAACAGAACGGTAATAGCTCCGGCTACGCCTAAATCTTTTACGGTAAAAGGACTTCCGTCAAATTTGAATCCTAATAAAATATTTTCAATTCTTCTTTTCAAATCTTCCAGTCCGGTTGCCAGACATAATATAGCCATGATTTCCGATGCCGGAGTGATATCAAATCCGGTTTCTTTGGGAATACCGTTTACACTTCCTCCCAAACCAGTGATGATATTTCGCAATCCACGGTCATTGATATCTAAAACACGTTTCCAAAGAACATCTTTGAGAATTTTATCTGTTCCCCGGTTTTGATACATATAATTATCCAAAAGCGCTGTAATCATATTATGTGCTGATGTAATGGCATGAAAATCACCGGTAAAATGCAAATTGATATTTTCCATAGGAAGTACCTGGGCATAACCACCTCCTGCCGCTCCTCCTTTCATACCAAAACACGGACCAAGAGAAGGTTCCCGTAAAGCAACAACTGCTTTTTTCCCTATCTTAGATAAACCCAAAGCCAAACCGACACAAATGGTAGTTTTTCCGATACCGGCTTTAGTAGGAGTGATGGCAGTAACCAGAATCAGGTTATTTTTCTTCACTTTCTCCTCCTTAATCAGATGGATGGGTATTTTAGCAATATATTTGCCATAATTCAACACTTCATCTACCGGAATGCCAATACCTTCGGAAATTTTCTTGATTTTTTTCAGCTCAATACTTCTTGCAATTTCAATATCAGATTTCATTCGATTATATATTTAAGATATAGGAACTAAATTATTATTATGAATATAAAATACTGTATGATATATTTTTAATTACTTATTTTTCAACAATTCCTCTAATTTAATCAATTCATCCCGATACATAGCAGCTTCCAGGAATTCAAGCTTTCTGGCAGCTGCCATCATTGATTTTTTAGTTTTCTCTATTGTCTTTTCAATTTGTTTTTTATCCATATATTGTACAACAGGATCAGCTGCAATAATAGTCTGATATTCCGGTTCAATATATGCTTTAGGTTCAATCTTGCTTTCTGTTTGAAAAGAAGATGTTATCGATTTTCTTATTTGTTTCGGAATAATACCATGCTGTTCATTATATTGCAATTGTTTTTCTCTATGTCTGCTGGTTTCATCTATGGTCAACTGCATGCTGTTTGTTATTTTATCCGCATAAAAAATAACTTTTCCATTGATATTCCGGGCCGCACGTCCTGCAGTCTGAGTAAGCGAACGTTGAGAACGTAAAAACCCTTCTTTATCGGCATCCAGTACAGCAACTAATGATACTTCGGGCAAATCCAGACCTTCCCTGAGGAGGTTAACGCCGATCAATACGTCATATGTACCATTCCTTAGGTTCTCCATGATTTGAATTCTCTCCAGGGTAACCACATCAGAATGAATATAACTACAGCGAACGCCCATTTTCAGCAGATAATCGGATAGTTCTTCTGCCATCCGTTTGGTTAATGTGGTAACAAGTACACGTTCATCATTTTCGGTACGGATACGAATTTCTTCCAACAAATCATCAATTTGGTTGAGACTCGGACGAACTTCTATTTGCGGATCAAGTAAACCTGTAGGGCGAATTAATTGTTCTACCACAACTCCTTCACTTTTCTCCAACTCATAATCTGCTGGAGTTGCGCTGACGTATATAGCCCGTGGTGTCAACGATTCAAACTCTTCAAATTGTAATGGACGATTATCTATGGCAGCAGGTAAGCGGAAACCAAATTCCACAAGGTTAACCTTACGGGAACGATCGCCCCCGTACATAGCACGTACCTGAGGAATTGTTACATGACTTTCATCCACAACCAATAAAAAATCATCCGGAAAATAATCAATCAGACAGAAGGGACGTTCTCCTGGATTTCTTCCGTCAAAATAACGGGAATAATTTTCAATTCCCGAACAATGACCCAATTCCCGTATCATTTCTACATCATAAGTCACCCGTTCATACAAACGTTTGGCTTCATAGTTTTTACCAATAGAATTAAAAAATCCCACCTGTTTACCCAAATCTATTTCAATGCTGGCAATAGCCTGATCTATCTTTTCTTTGGATGTAACAAAAAGATTAGCCGGATAAATATTATATTCCTCAAAAAACTCTAAAGTATTACCTGTCAAAGGATCAACACTACAAATCTCTTCTATTTCATCACCCCAGAATACTACCCGAAGGATAAAATCCGTATAAGCAAGAAATATATCGACCGTATCACCTTTTACCCGGAAATTACCGTGAGTCAGTTGCACTTCGTTACGGGAATACAAACTATCCACAATCTTCCGCAAAAAAACATTGCGAACAATTTTTTGTCCTTTGTGTATACGAACCACACTACTTTTGAAATCATCGGGATTCCCGATACCATACAAACAGGAAACAGAAGAGACAACAATTACATCCCGTCTTCCCGATAACAGGGCAGAGGAAGCAGAAATCCTCAGTTTTTCCAATTCATCATTGATACTGAGGTCCTTTTCTATATATGTATCCGTCACCGGAAGATAAGCTTCCGGCTGGTAATAATCGTAATACGAAACAAAATACTCTACCGCATTATGGGGAAAAAATGTTTTAAACTCTGAATACAAGTGATATGACAATGTTTTATTTTGGCTAAGTATCAAAGTAGGTCTTAATACTTCCTGAATAACATTTGCAATGTAGAACGTTTTTAATTATCCTGTCACACCTAATAAAGTCTGAAAAG
>JAVBMQ010000012.1:0-5496 GCA_031552335.1 Bacteroidales bacterium
TAATTCATAATTCACTTTTTGTTTAACGGGTAAAGAATAGATTCTTTGAAATTTCTCAAAGCATTGAACCAATCCTGATCAGAGGTAAAGCGACCAGAAGGGAAAATATTCCATCCACCACCGAAATAATATGTAAATTCGGAACCAACGGTATAATTGCTCATGATTAACTGTTGATGGTTGATGGTAGCTAAGGTAGTTTCTCCGGGCATATAAACACCATTATAAAAACGGGCACCGGGAGAAGTAACGCTTCCTTCACTTTTATTTTCTGCATATCCGATCAGATTATTTTCTTCTGTAAAAAGCAATCCGTCGGGCTTTACATTAGACATATTGGTATGCAGGAAAATCCCCACAGCTATTTTCATTGGTTTGATCTTCCCGTCAAATTTCACAACAGCTTTGTCTAATAATCCGTTAGCATTGGTTGTAACTCTCAGTGTTTTGGTATAATAATCACCGTCAATCAACACATTATTATAAATCAATTCAAATTCCGAACGCAACGGACCATTGTATATAATCCGGCATTCATCATAAGGAGCATGTAACCACAGTGTATCTCCGGTACAGGCAACCACACCTCCGGCACCCAATGTTTTTCCATTGACGGAATAAGCATCCACCCCTTCTACCTGTTCACTATGATAATCGGAATAGGTATACATTTTATCAATCATCGGTTCTGAGATTTTTTTCACCCACAGATCCACTCCATTGGCTGTATTTGGTTCTGATTTCAATAAAACCTTACTATACATCCGGTGTGCAACCAAATCATTTTCCCAGACAATATCATTCCTTCTGGAAGGCATCTTTTGTGTGGCATATGTTTTCACTGTACTTATTGCCGGAGTACCTTTTTTCAAGGTATAAACTGCAGTTTTATTTGCAGCCACATCAGCCTGAAAAATAATTGTGTTTGTTCCTGTCAGGTGTTGATAAGGAATAATTTTCTTATTGGCATCATATAATGCCAAACCAGATAATTCGCTGATCATTTTTTCCGGGATCGTAACCTCAACTATTTCTCCGGAACGATTAAAACATGTGGCATTCTTCAATTTGAAAGAAGCCGTATTTTTCCCGTTTACAAGAACAGGAATACAAAGAAGACAAAGGCTCAGAAAACAGAGTCTGAGCAAGTTTTTTTTTGTCTTCAACAGATTGATTGATATTTTTTTCATCTATCAAAAGATTTAAATAAAAGTCGTCTTGACTTTTAACCCATATCTGAATAAAAGTCAAGACGAACATCACATGAATAATAATTATTTTACAAGTACTTTAGTTACAAAACTATTGATTTTTACAATATAGATACCTGTTTTAACAGAAAGCGTATTTTCTCCGTTTAACTTATACTGTCTGCCCAACAAATCATATACATAAACATTTTCGCTGCCATCCAATCCTACAATTTCTATTTGTCCGTTTTTTCCGGTTACATTATATGGACTTGCAGAAAGCTTGTTTCCTTTGATTCCGGTGGATCCATTCAATTTTTCCAAAGTGGCGGCAACATCAAATTCAGGAGTTTGGAAATCGTCTGCATATAAAGCTCTGTTATACATCCTGAAATCTGTAACCAATGTATTATGTAAATAAGTATCTGTAGCATAGTTTGAACGTCCGATCCAGTTATTAGGAGTACCGGCAAGGCCCTCATAAGGAAGAATTACGGATGGAATATTACTCATTATTGATTGATTACTGTAAACGCCATTGATATAAATGGTGCCGATTTCACCTTCTTGTGTATAAGCAAAATGAACCCATTCGCCTTTCTTTGCCGGCTGACCTTCCAAACCATTTTCATCGATAGCTTTCAATGTTTCATTTGTAACACCCCTGGCCTCAACCCTGGAATCCTTTAAGATGGCGATCAGATAGCCATTAGCTGTACCCGGATTGGAGATCGTCCACAAGAAGTTTCCGGCACTCGTCAAACCTGTGTAATTTTCATCAATTTTGAAGTAAGCACTCAGCGTATAATCAGATGTATTATAGAAAACCTGACCTATTTCATAGCCTAAGTCGAAATAACCGGTACCATTACCCAAACTCAAGGCATTGATAGTTTCATTATCTGCAGTTGTTAATTTGACAATACTGGCTTCGTTCATTAATTTTCCTTTGAAATTCATTTCAGCAACATCTGTTACTGTCCGGCCATCTACCTGACTGAAATCATAGCGTACAACTAAATCAGATGTAAATGCCCGACCGGTTTCCAATACTTTTACATCAAATGTTTTGGATAATTGATGAACCCCTTTGGTTAGAGTCACTGTTAATGTTACTGGTGTATTATACAACTTGGGACGGGTAACTTTGGCGGTATTTCCTTCTATATGGATAACATCATCCAAAGAAGAAGTCCAAACCGTCTGAATAGGACTTGCAGCATTTGGCAAAGTAAAATCAGCAGTAATATTATCCAGATCACCTGTTAAATTAAAATTTCTGAGAGCATCTTCCAAATCTGTCGGGATGTAATCACTTGCATCATTATAGGCTGCATTCAAATCGGCTATTGTAGCGGATATATTACCCAATGTACCAGGAGTTTGAATATCATCTGCAGTAAGAGCAAGTGCATATAAACGGAAATCATACACCAAAGTCTGCCGTAAATTGATATCAGAAGCCTGACCAATAGCTTTTCCGATATAATTATGAAGTGTTCCCTCCCGGTCATTCAGAGCAATAGTAGCTGATGGGATATTCATATTCTCATTTCTTGCAATTTCCTCTGTATCAAGATAAAGTACACCAACTTTACCTTCCTGTGTATAGAAAAAATGGTGCCATTCTCCCTGTGTAGGGGATACGCCTACGGCTCTTGTATCTCCTGATCCCCAATATTTCTCAGCACAAGTAACATTGCATCCGCCACTGAAACGTCCGATCAAATAACCATTCTGATCTCTTCCTGCATTATCTGTATTTGAAAAGGCAAACAGATAGTTACCGGCATTATTTAATAAAGTATAATTTTCATGTACACGGAAATAACCTCCGACTGAGAAATTGCTCAATGCGTATATAGATTTTCCAGTTTCAGTTCCCATATCGAAATAACCATCAGAATCTCCTAAATCCAATACGTTGTATTGTCCGTTCTGAGGCTTTCCAATGGTTCTGATTTTTGCCGCATTCATAACGGTGCCAAGATGCTTATCTTCGATCAATTTGCCGTCGATATCAAAGGCTTTAATCTTGATAGAACCTCCGTCTAAAACAACAGCATCATCTCTGAAGTCCCATCCGGCAACCAAAGGAACCAATTCATTGGCTGAAACTGTAACTGTAAACGTTTTTTGCATGGTATAAGGAGTGTCTCCTTTGGTAAAACTTAATGTCGCAGTTAATTTAACTGCAGCATCAAAATCATCCGGAGAAGTCACTTTTCCGATTGTACTTATAATTTCCGGTTTGGAAGAAGTCCACACAACAGCTACACTTCCAAGTGTAGTGGGTAAAGTCATATCGGTCCAAATACCGTTAATATCCGTATTCTGGCCCATAATAGTACTATTAACCAATGATTTATAAGCAGTTACCAACTCTTCCGGATAACCAACCAACATTAAAATCTCATCTTCACTCAAAGAACGGTTATATACCCGGAAATCATCGATAAGACCATTAAAGCCCGGGTCGCTGTACTGGGCTTTACCGATAAAATTTTGAGTAGAACCAATCATATCCATTGGTCTGTAAGTCATGGTTCTGGTGGTTCCAACCAAAGCTCCGTCAACATACAACCAGCCTGCGGACTGACTGTAATCAACAGAAACAGCCAGGTGAATCCATTTGCCTGTAGATAAAGCAGTCCCCTGGATTTGCTGTTCCTTTTTATTAATATCTTCCTTAATAGCAAAACGAACACCACTTCCTCCTTTTACTGTCAGGAACATGTTATTACTCGTATTTTCCCCAAAATCGAAGATACGTTGCCAATCTTTAATGTTATCCAATTTCACCCATGTAGCCACAGTGAAATTCTCCAGATCAGAAGTGATACCATTTTCGATATGTACATAATCATTAGCAGGGGTGACATCTGTTGGTAAATGCAAGGCTTTCCCGGATTTTGCATCATCGGAGATATAAGCAGAACCATACATGGTACCGTCATTCCCATTGCCGGAAACATCAGTTACAGAACCAGAAAGATCTCCATCAAAAGTGTAATGTACAATCAGACCATTGCTAAGATCTGCAGCAAACAATGGGGTAGACAGAACAAAACTCAACATGAAAAATGCCATTCTGTTCCATTTTAAAAAGTAGTTTTTTCCTCTCATAATAAAAATTTAATTGTTGTAAAAAATAATGTAAATCAGTTCTCATATATAGTGTCGGCAAAGATATAATTTTAAAAAATTGAATATTAAAGCAATTCAAATTTTAACGTAATTTAATATCATGATGCTAAAAGAAAAATTTTAGTTAATAATTTGAAAATAAGAATTAAAAGTTGCTTTGCATTTGTAAGTCAACTTCTAACTCTTAATTTTCAACTACAAATTCTTAACTATTTATCTTTCAAAAGTATTCAACGAATGCTCCTCCAGCATTACATCCAAAAACTGTTTACCTAATTTTACGACCAGGCGTTGTGGCTGATCCTGGAAATTACCTGCTATAACGACATGCTTACCCTGTGGAGTAAGGAATACCAACACCGGCTTTTTATCTGTTCCGGAAGCTTTGCAAGACAACAATTTAGAACCGGGAGTCACATAACAGCTATAATGTTTTACGGCATAATATTCCGGAGTATAAGTTACTGTTTCTTTCTGAGAATCAACCCGGATCAAGGCATTCTGTTTCCATCCCCAGCCACTGGTGCCATCATCACATAAAATGACATTCCAAAAGGTATATTCTTCACAACCATTACCTAAATAGTGATTGATCAATCCGAAAGTATGCTCAGCTGCTTTCCAATCAAACGACCCCCAACCACATTCACTTTCTGTTTGTACATATTTGTATTGAGGATATTTTTCACGGATACGAGGTAAGATTTGTCCTCCCTCCCACTGAAATCCGACTCCCCGGATTGTTTGCGACATGCGGGAATCAGATAAGATCTGGTCAACTACTTCATAACGGTTTGTATTGAATGTACCCATGTATAGTGAAATTTCCGGATGTTGTGCTTTCAGTGCAGGTGCCAAATATTCCACATTGAAACGAATCGTTCCCTCCGGCGTCCATGCACATCCGGGATAGTTGGTATAACTATATGCTTCATTCTGATACATCACCATAGATACAGGAATACCCTCTTCTTTATATGCAGAAATATACTTAGGGTCTGCTGAATAAATCGGCGAGATATTTTCATTAACTCTCATATTTTTTCACGGCAAGATTTTTAGTCGAACCATTGCCGGGATTTATTATTAATTCCAGCACAAAAAACAGGACATGAAGAAGTTCTCTTAGAAACTTCATCACATTTTTCACAAAGTAGCA
>JAVBMQ010000062.1:0-20456 GCA_031552335.1 Bacteroidales bacterium
ACGTATCAACCTCATCTCTAGACTCAATATCTACCGTAAATAAAGAACGAGTTTCAATCAAAAAAACATTTTACACTTATCTGTTAGAAGCTCAACAAGAAGGGAACTTCACCATTACTCCGGCAGAAATTATTGTAAATGGAAAAAAATACAAATCGAAAGCACGAAAAATAAAGGTCACCAATAAAAACGAATACCAACAACCTCAAAAGCGAGAAAGAAAAGAAATTCCGAATGCTGTGTTTGTTTTGAATAAAATTTAAAGAGATTCATGGCTTATTCTTTTTTTTTGTACTTTTGCGGCTTGAATATCAAAGACTAATAAGAAGATGCAAAAAAATCTTGTTATCGTAGAATCTCCGGCCAAGGCCAAAACGATTGAAAAATTCTTGGGAAACGACTATAAAGTTATGTCCAGTTACGGACATATTCGCGATTTGAAACCTAAAGAATTCGGAATTGATGTAGCCAATAACTATAAACCGGCTTATGTAATTCCTACAGATAAAAAAGAATTAGTAAGTAAATTGAAAAAAGAAGCACAAGATGCCTCTTTGGTATGGCTCGCTTCGGATGAAGACCGGGAAGGAGAAGCAATTTCATGGCATCTTTTCGAGACATTAGGATTAGATAAAAACAAAACGAAAAGAATCGTATTTCACGAAATAACTCCGGATGCTATTCAACATGCTATTGAGAATCCACGAAGTATCAATTATGATTTGGTGGATGCCCAACAAGCAAGACGAGTTTTAGACCGTATTGTCGGTTTTGAACTTTCTCCTATCCTCTGGAGAAAAATCAAGCCTGCCTTATCTGCCGGACGGGTACAATCGGTAGCTGTTCGACTAATCGTAGAAAGGGAAAGGGAAATCAATCAATTTCAACCGGAAGCGGCATATAGAGTTTTAGCATCTTTCGAAATCCCTGGGGAAAATATTTCTCTGAATACAGAGTTGGTGCGACGCATCAAAACAAAAGAAGAAGTGTTGTCTTTGTTGGAGCAACTGAAAAATGCATCTTTTACCATCGAAGATATTACAACTAAACCCGTAAAAAAATCTCCTGCTGCTCCTTTTACCACATCAACATTACAACAAGAAGCAGCAAGAAAATTAGGATTTTCGGTTTCCCAAACAATGATAATCGCCCAAAAGCTATACGAATCCGGGCACATTACTTATATGCGTACAGATTCTGTAAATCTGTCTTCATTAGCGATTAATACTTCAAAAGCTGAAATTAAAACGGCTTATGGAGAAAAATATGTTAAAACCCGACAATTCCAAACCAAATCAAAAGGCGCCCAAGAAGCCCATGAGGCAATCCGACCTACTTATATGAGCAATCATACAATTAAAGGAACTTCCCAAGAGCAAAAATTATATGAATTAATTTGGAAACGCACTATCGCCTCTCAAATGGCAGATGCAGAGCTAGAAAGGACTACTGTTACCGTTTCTATTGATAACAATCCGAAAGAAAAATTTCAAACTACCGGAGAAGTAATCAAATTTGATGGGTTCTTACATGTGTACCTCGAAAGCAATGAAGAAGATTTTGTAGAAGAAGATAATTCTATTTTACCTCCTTTAAAAGTAAACACAAAGCTTTCTCTGAATGAATCTACTGCTACAGAACGTTTTTCTCAACGGCCTCCGCGTTACAGTGAAGCTGCACTGGTAAGAAAAATGGAGGAATTGGGAATTGGCCGTCCATCTACTTATGCTCCGACAATCTCTACCATACAAAACAGGGAATATGTAATAAAAGGAGATAAACCCGGAGAAGAAAGATCATATAATGTCTTGACATTAAAAAATGGAAAGATACAAGATCAAACAAAAAAAGAAATTGTAGGTGCCGATAAAGGGAAGCTCATTCCTACAGATATAGGTATTGTGGTAAATGATTACTTGGCAGAAAACTTTCCTTCTATTCTTAACTACGGATTTACGGCCAATGTGGAAAAAGAATTTGACCATATTGCCGAAGGAAAAGAAAAATGGACGAAAGCAATCGATGACTTTTATAAAGTATTTCATCCTATCGTAGAAGAAACTTCTGCCGCAAAAACAGAATATAAAGTAGGAGAACGATTATTGGGTAATGATCCTAAAACAGGCAAACCGGTTTCTGTCAAAATAGGGAGATATGGCCCTTTAGTACAAATGGGACATGCAGACGAGAAAGAAAAACCAATGTTTGCTTCCCTGTTAAAAGGTCAATCTATTGAAACCATTACGCTTGAAGAAGCTCTCAGACTTTTTGATCTTCCACGTACAGTAGGCACTTTAAATGGCAAACCTGTAACTTCTGCTATCGGCAGATTTGGTCCGTTTATTAAATATGAAGATAAATTTATATCTATCCCAAAAGGCTTGGATCCTTTTTCCATCACTATTGAAGATGCAGAAAACTTGAGTGAAGAAAAAAAGAAAAAAGAAGAACAAAAATTCATCAAGACTTTTGAAAATGATTCTGAAACCCAAGTATTGAATGGCAGATTCGGACCTTACATCGCAAGTAAAGGAAAAAATTATAAAATTCCTAAAGGAAAAACTCCTGAAGCTTTAACCTACGAAGATTGTATGGAAATTATCCAAGGAGCTTCAAAAGAAACCAAGAAAAAAGGGACATCCAAAAAGGCGGCTAAAAAATAAAACCTAACGGAAGTAAATCTTCCACACTGGAAGCAATATAAATTTCTTTTTCTCCGTACATCAATATTTTCAAGTGTTGTTTGTATCTCTTTTCCGTTTCAATCAACACCTGTCTGCATAATCCACAAGGAGAAACAAAATGTTCCGTAAATTTTCCATTCTTGCTTGCTGCTATGGCTAACATTAAGGGAACTGATGTTGCATAATTTGTATTAGCGTAAAATATCGCTGCTCTTTCGGCACAAATTCCTGCAGGGAATGCAGCATTTTCTTGATTGTTGCCCGTTACAATTACATCATTTTCCAATAAAACAGCAGCACCCACATGGAATCCCGAATAAGGAGCGTATGCATTCTTCGTTGCATTTTTAGCCGCATCGATCAGTTTTTTTTCCTGGATTGATAGTTCTTCGTAGGTACAAATACTTATCTTTGCAACGAGTTTCAATTCTTTCATGTTGTAAAATTAAACAAATTTCGGAAATGAAAATACAATCGGTAAAAATTTTACTAATATACATAATGGCTATCTGTGCAATTCCTCTTCATGCACAAAAGAAAAATCAAAACTACCTCAATTACATTGATGAATACAGCGATTTGGCCATTACTCACATGAAAAAATACGGAATTCCGGCAAGTATTACTTTGGCCCAAGGATTATTAGAATCCGGAGCAGGAATGAGCGAATTTGTAAAAAGATCTAACAATCATTTCGGGATAAAATGTCATAAAGGTTGGAACGGAGCAACTGTCAGACTTACTGATGATAAGCCTAATGAATGTTTCCGTAAGTATAAAAAAGCAGAAGATTCCTTTGAAGACCATTCACAATTTTTAAAAGAAAGGCCTCGTTATAGTTCTTTGTTTCAATTAGATATTACCGACTATACAGGATGGGCAAAAGGACTGCAAGAATGCGGATATGCTACCGACAAAGCATACGCAAATAAATTAATCAAGATTATCGAAGACTACGAATTATATAAATATGACAATCCGAAACACAAAAATAAAAAAACAGAGACAGTGACTCAAATCAAAAAAGAAAATTCTTCTGTCAAAAAAAGCAGGGATATTTATAAAACTTTCGGATTAATTTATGTAATTGCAAATCATAATGATAGCTTTGAGTCTATTGCTAGTGATTTGAACTTCAAAATAAAAGATTTGATCAAATACAATGAGGTTCCTGAAGGCTTTCCTCTTCGCAAAGGAGATATCGTATATTTGGAAAAAAAGAAAAAGAAAGCAGATAAACCTTATTATGAACATGTGGTACAAGTGGGAGAGTCCATGCATAGTATTTCCCAGAAATATGGTATACGCTTAGAAAAATTATACAAAATGAATAAGAAAGATGAAGAATATGTCCCAGAGGAAGGGGATGTGTTGAAGCTTCGCTGATTATTCATTTCTAATCTTTTTTTCGAGTAATCATTAAAAAGATCTTTGTCTTTTGAGATTTTTTCATAATTTATATGTATATTTGCGTTGAAACCGATCGCTAAATACATATATGGACAACACTACATATTTGGTATCTAATCTATGTACAGCCATGATTTGTGGCGTTTTAGGAATTTGTTTGCGGGTGGTCCCGTTTGCTCGTCACGAGGGTATCGGCAATTATGTTTTTTCCAGAAAAGTGTTAGCCTGGGGTTATATTATTTTTGCTATTTTAATTTTATGTATATTGATTTTTTCCATCTCAGACAACAGCAAAGAAATTATCCCTATATCTGCATTAATCATTTCTTCTTTACAGGCGCTTATATTTACTTTTGCATTGATTTCGCTTATAAATCCCCGGTTTGATTACAAAACATTTGTTAAAAAACAACTTCTCGTATTTTGTATAATTTTAATTGTATACATGATAGGGATGTTTTTTGAAGGAGATCTCGTGATTTCTAATACAAAAATATATATCACTCATTTTTTTCATCTTCCGGTATTGGCGCGAACAATTTTCCTGCTATTCTATTTGTATCAGTTGGTCTACTTTACAAAAGTATTTTTCAGGGAAGAGCGAAAATACAAAAAAACGCTTTATAATTATTTTTCCGAAGTACTGGAAATAAAATTGACATGGATACGATATGTGTTTGTTCTTGCGCTGTGTATTGGCGTTTTATCTGTTGTATTTACATTTCTTCCTGGTAAAACTACTGATTTGATTTTTCTCTCTCTGGTGGTCTCCGTTTATATGTATACAGCTATCAAATACATTGATTACAGTTCCGTATTTGAAGTCGTAAATGTCGTTACTCAACCGGAAGAACCAACACAAGGTGTTTCTGAAAAAAATAGTACGTTACATCAACGGTTCTGTCAAAAAATTATTGGTGAAAAATTTTATTGCAAAAGAGAAGTAAATATCAATGATATGGCAATGCTGCTATTGACGAATCGCACTTATCTGTCTAAATATATCAATCAAACCTATGGAATGAATTTTAGTTCCCTGATCAATCAACTGCGTGTCGAAGATGCCAAAAAGATCCTTTTTGAACAACCGGAACTTCCCATCTTTATTATTGCCATGCAATTAGGGTATGCTGATACTAGCCATTTTTGCAAGCAGTTCAAACATATTTCGGGAATCTCTCCTTCGGGCTGGAAATCAAAAATCGAAAGTCAAAAACAAATTCAAAGTATTTAATCCACAGAGTAATAATAAATTATCTGATTGATTGCTATTTATTGTCTATTCGTACAAATAAAATATACGAATAGACAATAACTTTTTTTTAATGTTTTTTACTTTTGAAAATCTATTTGAATATACTTAAATTTTTATGAAAAAATATTTGTCTTTTTTCTACTTTTCAGGGAAAAGAATGTCGTTTATTTTGCTTCTTATATGTGGTATTTTTACTGCAAAGGCTGATGATCTATGGTTGAGTGACAGTACACGCGTATTTCTTATAACTGCTACTCCTCCGACGAATGATTATGATTTTTTTGTTTCTTTCGGCCATTCTGCGTTGTGGTTTACAGATCCGGTTATGCAACAAAATGAATTTTTTGAATGTATTCCTGAAAAAACGCCTAATGAAGGAGCCTTTTTTATTAAACACCTGTCTAATAAGCTCTATGTGAATACACATAATTTTTCTCCCGAATCATATTGGGAAAGTGCACGGAAGGAAAAAAGAAAAGTAACAGTGCGGGAATTAAATCTCTCTTTGTCTGAGATGGATGTTTTGTGGAAAGATTTGTGGGCCGAGCGGAATAAACCTTCGGAACAGGCCTATAATTTTATAGATTTTAATTGTTCCAGTATTATTCGGGATAAACTAAATCGTATCGCACACATTTCCTGGGATAATACAGATCAAGTGATAAGTATGCGAGAAGATACCCGGAGGTATAAAAACAAACGGGAATGGGAATATCTGATACTAAATGTACTGGCCGGTACACGGGCCGATGAACCTTTATCTCTGTTCGAGGCTGCCTATTTACCTGAATTCTTCGGGAAACTGACTGATGGTTCTTTTATAAAAAAAGGAGAATCTTATCAGCCTTTAGTTATTCATGAAGAAACATTCGATTACTCAACTCCCGAAGATATTATGGAGACTCCGTTTATGCAACAACCGGTTTGTTGGATATTCGGACTCTGTACAATCGGGATCACCTTGTTAATTGTATTTTCGTCGCTTCGTAAAAATATTACTTTGTTACAGGTTATTATATATATCGGATGTGGAGTTCTGGGATCGACACTCTGGCTATTCACCTTTTTTACAGAAAATCCTTTTGGTTGGAAAAACCTGATTTTGTTATTGATTCATCCGTTACAACTGATTCTTGGAATTCTGTGGTGTTTTCCCAAACTTCATAAAAAACTGGATGGATACTTTTATATGCAGTTAATTTTGATCGTCTTATTTTTTATTTTCCGGTTGTTTGTTTGCCAGGAAATCCCGGCAGAAGTGTATGCAATTGCTGCTTTGTTGCTGGTCAGTTCTGCTTGTGAAATCGTCTGTAAAAAGTTTCACCGGTAATGCTTTAATGCCAATCATATCATCAGGGAAAGCCAATGTACGGATACTATTTTGTAATTTTAAATATAAACCTATGAAACAAAAACATTACTATTCGAAAGGAGCACAACGGCTTATACTTATACTGTTGTGTCTGATTATTACTCCTTTACTCCGGGCTGGGAGTAAACCACAGGACAACAGGCGGACACTGACTGAGGTTCAGAAAATTCAAATGAAAGATATCGCTGTCAGTTGGGAAAGTGCCTGCGTGAAAGATGGCAAGACGTATTATGGTTTTAAATTAACTCTCCCTTATGTGACAGATAATGGAAAAACGAATGTCAAAACTTCGAGGATTCAACTGGTTGATATTGCATATAAAGACAAAAGCAATAATACCAAAGTTGTAACGTATCCGTCTATAAATTCAAAAGTAAAACCAAACGGAACCGATGCCGGTATTTTGCTAAGGTATGCCGGTATGTCGGATCTCACTACAATGGGTTTTACATCCGGCAATGGAGCTACACTGGAACTTCAGAGAAGAAATACTACTCGTTTGGCCTATGTGGCTGATGAAAGAATCGGAATAGATATGAAAGTAAACCACTTGTATGTAGATCTTCTTTTATTAGATAATGAACTGGGAGATAACTTCCGTACTTTGATTGATAATGGAATAAAAAATTTTGAAATTAAATTAAAGATTGTACAGGTTAATTATGAAAAAACCGACGAAACCGTAACTAATGAGTATACATATCCGGTTACCATCACAGAAACGTTGCTGAAAGAACCATCATTAACTTTCAACAAGTTCAATAACGATGGTTCGCTGGTATATGACTACAGTAATTTGAATTGCCAAACCGGAAGTAAACAAACTGATAACGCTTTTGTTACATTTATCCTCAATATGACATCCTATCAGGACAATTATCTACAAACACTAAGGTTTTTATGTAATCACTACAAAAGCGCTTACAACGAAAGTGGCTATGTGAGAACGAATGCAATCAAAGGAAATGCCGGTAGTATGGAAATAGACCTGGTCTCTTATTTTACAAATAACTGGACGACAGGAGCTAATTTGTCGAAAGAATATGCAGTTAAATATCCGACGTATGCATCTAGTTCGAATGAGTTACTAAAATATGCATTGAAAAAAAATCTGGAGAGTGGCTTTGGGGCTACAATAAAAAACAATCTCGAATTTTATATATCATCTAATTACAACAACCGCAGTGTCGAGAAAAAAGCAACCTACACCAAAGAGAAAATCTATGAATATAATGTGGGTAGCGGCATGGCGCAAGCGTATGATTTGACAGTCGCTCAGGTTGCAAATGATAAAAAAATCAAATTGACATGGAAATCTCCCAGAGGTACTAATTTCAGAACTAATACAGCAACTCCGTTTCTGATTGAGCGGTCGGAAGATGGAATTACATTTAATGAAATCGGACGAATAACCTATGTAGGAAGTACTACTGCGACCATGTATACTTACACGTTTACAGATTCTATTATTACAGAAGGAGTTGATTATACATACAGACTCAGCAGAACGCCTGACAATAATGTAACTAACGGCTGGATAAAAACTTCAGAGATCAAAAGAATCAAGGTGGATTATACAGCCATCAGGCCAACTGATTTTTCAGCTTACTGGACAGGAAGCTCTATAGAATTAAATGCCATGCTTGATACTTCATTGATTGCCGATGCTACTACAAAGTTTTATCTTAAACGCAGACCTATCGGCGAAAATACTTGGTCGGAAGTGTTAATTGATGACAATAAACAGTGGCGGGAGAATCATTATTATTATTTATATGATGAAGGAGTTGCTTCTTGCCAGGGATATGAATACATCTTAGTTTCCGAGATCAATAAACTGAAATTTGAAACACCATCCATCAGCATTGTTACCGGCAATACTTACAGTACTGTTTCCGATTTGAATGCGTCGAAAGGTACATATGAAGATGGGGTACAACTTGAATTCTTATTATTACAGGGGTCTCCCAATATTTATATTGAAAGACGCATCAAAGGTAGTCAGGAATATCGTCAGATCGGTAAACTGGAGAATTTGTCGGCTTCTGCCACGCGAATACAAAAATGGGTCGATTATAACTGTTCTTCCGAAATGTATGAATACCGGTTGAGAATGGAGGATCAGTGTGATAATGAGGAACCGGTTGTGAGTACAACCGAACCGGTTATCGGATTCAAATCGGTTTATGCAACAGTCACCGGAAAAGTAAATTATGCCGGAGGAAGCGCCGTAGAAGGTGTTCAGGTAAATGCTATTCCTGCATCTTCCAAACTGTTAAATAGAAATGCGGCATTCGTGCAATATGAAAATTTCTCGGAAGGAATACCGCATGTGTTTTTCAAAGAAGATATGCAATTGACTTCTACTCCATTCACGTTTCAAGCATGGGTGGGAAGTACTCATTTTGCATCAGGAAAAGGGGTGGAAACAAATGTATTCGGTTTATTTCCGCTTAGTCTTACTTGCAAATCCAGTGTTTCAAGCTATACTATCAACCTGAATGCACAAAAATCTCAGCCTTCTTATGCTGCTGAAGAATTACCTCCGACTATCTATTCCTGCGTAATCAACCTGAAAGATGCTCCACGCACGGATGGTAAAATGTATTGGGATCATATATCTATTGTTTATGATAATGCATATCTTTATTTTTATTATAACGGGAAGTTGGCAAAAAAAACTAAAATTACTGCAAATACTTTCTGTAAAGATCCGGAATGCGCCTCTTCTGTCATTCATTTTCTGGGATTCCCGTCTGCCACCGAGAATACCCCGGAAAATCCTGCAGGAATTGATGAAATAAGATTGTGGAACCGTATACTTTCAGCAACCGAAATTGAACAAAATTACAATGCATTCATTACAGGCCGGGAAACTGGATTGATTGGTTACTGGAAGTTTGATGAGCAAGATCCCAGAGCATTCTATGATTATTCATTCTCTGAAGGAATTGCAAACCAGAATCACGGCTATCTAATCGCTAATCCGGATTGTAATTTTACTAAAGAAGGTCCTGCCTGGGAACAATTGGCTTCCAGGGCATACACCGACCAATATGGAAGTTACCAGATTGCCGGTATACCCTACCAGGGAGAAGGTAGCTCCTACCGTATCAAGCCGGAAAAAGATGTGCATCGTTTTTCTCCGGCGGAAGATGTAGTATTCTTTGACCAATCGAATCACGTAATTAACGGGATTAAGTTTGAGGATATTTCTTCTTTCAAGGTTTCCGGACAAGTATTTTATGAAAATACCCGCTTCCCGGTACAAGATGCTATTGTATCTATCGATGGATATCCTGCATACTCAAATGGGAAAATCATTCAGACTAATTACTACGGAGAGTTTACAATTGATGTGCCGATAGGGAGTCATTATATTTCTGTAGAAAAATCGGGACACACCTTTACGAATGGAGGACGTTTTCCGGCTAAAGAAGATTCTCTGTTTGTCTTCGACCGAAATCTGACGCTTGCCGAACCATTTTACGAATCTACCCGGTCAAGGGTTATCGGACGCATCTGTGGAGGCTTAGCGGAAGGGAACAAAGAATTGGGATTCAATCAGAGTAAAAACAATCTTGGTAAACTCCGGCTGATCTTACAGGCTGAAGGAAAGGAAACGTTTAATCTCTCAGCAGGGGAAAAACCGGACACCACAATCATTCTACATCCGAAACAAAAAGTGCAGGATATCACATTGGCTGGCGCTGGTGATCATATCTTTAAAACCGTACTGATTTCACGGCCTTCGTTGGAAGCTGGTAAATACGAATATGAAGTCATTCCAGATTCTGTCAGTGGCGAATATGTGGTTGATCTGATACCGGAAAGTTTTAAAACTACCCAGATCATTGCAGGACAAACTGAAGATAGGAGCGATTATTTTATGTCTGAGTTCCAACGGGTTCCTATCAACCTGATCAATACAAACGGCAACAGCCGGCAGTATTTTAAACTGCCGACAGGAGATTCTACTTTTGTATATAACTCTCAAACGGGATTAAATGAAAAAGTAGCGGTGAACGATTCTGTGTATTATTGCGGAATCAGCCAAAAATATATTCGTAGAAATCAGCCTGAGATAACTGTTGCCCAGAAAGAAATGACGGATGGACTGTTCGGAGAAATCACCACACCTTTTTACAATCAGGTGAAGAAACAACAGGATACCATTCAGGTTATCCGAGACGGGAAATATGTGATTAACAACTTGCCTGTATTTATGCAGGGAGAAGGTTATGCTTTTGAAATCGGTTTGCAGGAAGAGTACATTTACCCTTCTGTAAATCAAAGTGGTCAACCAATCGAACTTTCAGACATTGTTCCGGTATCCGACGGAGTATTGAATATTTTCAACAATCTGGCTGTTGATGTAAATGAAACATTGGCAGTTGACAGTATTACAGGTAAGGTGACTTATGAGTTCGTAGGAGGAACATCTTCCTTAAGCATCGACCCTGTAAGAATCAATAGTCATATCAAAACGATGAACATATCGGCTGTTTCCGGCGGAGGTATGGTACAAACGTCATGGAAACAGGAAGGTGATCCGTTCAAAGGATATCTGCTTGGAGGTGCAATATCCGGACAAAACTTTACTACCCGTGGACCGAAAAGTATTCTTACCGTATTGAGGGATCCTCCGGGAAGTAACAGTTCTTCCAGTTTCTCAAAAGGATATATCAAGACAACTTCCAAAGGATCGTTGTCTGGTGCGGGACATGACCTGGACGAACAATTGGATGGTATATTCGGAGCCAAAATGGGTACAGCCAAAGGTCTGGGACTGGCTCTTATTACGGATGATATCGATAACGACAACCGGATCGGGGGTGGAATTACCTCTTCTTCGAGACACTCAAGCGGCGATCTTACAGTTACGGAAACCTCGTGGGATATTACCTACGCTACTTCAGGAGAGCCTGCTTTCGTTGGCGCACCAAATGACTTGCTTATCGGAGAATCCAGTAATATAGTATACAGCGAAGCGACGTCGTTACGTGTTTATCCGGCAAATAATCTTCCCGATGGAATCATCAACGAATCCATTATTGATATAGGGAATAATCTGGTATTGGCACAACGCCTGGCAATTGACTATACAAAAGAATTTGATACACATTTCATTTATACGGTCAATGGTATTGAAAGTAAGATCATACCGGATTTGATAAAAATGAGAAATCAACTGATTTTGCTGAAAGGAACTTCGGTTAATAAAGCAACACTCAAAGCCAAAGCTTATGTCTCTAAAGTGGATGCTGATGATGAAAATTTCGGTAAGAGTACAGCTTATTATACGATTTATGAACCAACCGATAAGGATGCAAATACGATCGATTCCATCCAGGCTTTTAATAATGAAATCAAGTCTTGGGAAAAAGTATTGGCTGATAACGAATCGGATAAGTGGAAAGCATACCAGAATGGCGGAGGTAAGAATATTTCTTTCTCTTCGGGTGCATCTTATACCTATAGATCAGGCGGTGGAAATGGAACCTCACATATTAATGAAAGTGAATGGGAAGTTTCCCCGAAGTTCCATACAACTGTTGTATTCAAGGCCTTTAATATAGGTTTCCAGGAGGAACTTACTGTGTCTGAGGTTAATGCAGGATCTAGTGTTGATAATTGGGACGATATGACATCAGATGCATACGAATATATTTTGCAGGATGATGATGCTTATGACTTCCATTCGGTGGATGTTTACAAGTCTCCGAGTGGTTGGGGACCTGTTTTCAGAAATCGTGGGGGACAGACATCTTGTCCGTTCGAAGGACCTGTTTATGCGAAATATTATCAACCTAACAGTTACCTTGTATTGTCTGAAGGAACGGCTCAATTAGATAAGCCTAAACTTTCCATTGTTCAGTCCGAACGTAACGGTGTTCCGGGAAACCGTGCAGCTTTGTTCGATCTGATCCTTGAAAATGAATCGGAAGCGAATGTGGATATGGTTTTTATTCTGAAAGTGAATGAACAGACCAATCCTGATGGAGCAATTCTGTCAATTGACGGGCTGCCAATCGGAAACGGAAGGGAAATTGTAATTCCGGCTAAGACCAAAGTATATAAAACACTTTCATTGGGACGTACAAAAGAAGATATTACTCAATATCCGAATATTGAAATACAATTACAATCTGCGTGTCAGTTCAATGTGGATTTGATTGATGATATTTATTCTTCTTCCTTAGTGAGTGCGACTTTTGTCCCTTCTTGCGGAAATATTGCTATCAACAATAGTATCAACAATACTATTATGAACCAGGCACAAATGGATATTAATAGCCAGATTCCGGGCGCTTATAAAGGTATTTTGCCCATTAAAGTGGAGAGTTACGACATTAACAGTAATGTGTTAAAAGAAGTGCAAATCCTGCAAAAGGGAAGTACGGATTCCGATCAACAATGGAACCGAATTGCCCGTTACGTGAAAAAGGGATCTGGTGCTTTGCCTGCTGATGCATTAGAATTACCGGAAGGTGGATTTACTCACAACTGGGATATGCAAAATATGCTTGATCGCACCTATCAGATCAAGTCGGTGGCATTGACATCTCAAGGAGCGGACGGGCCTGTTTCTCAATCGGAAATTATTACGGTGATTAAAAACACGAAATCTCCACAGGTATTCGGAACTCCTCAACCGGGTAGTGGAATATTAGGAGTCGGAGACGACATAAGTATTGCGTATGATAAAGAAATCGAACAGGCATTGATCGATATTCCAACACATGGAGACATTGCAGTCACCGGTATGCTGAATGCCGCAAAGGTTGATCATAATGCCGGACTCAGTTTCAATGGAGATAAAGAGTTTGTTGTTATCCCATCCAATATCAATCTGAGTTATACGCCATTTACCATCGAGTGGATGATGAAACGTAACCGGATGAGTACGAAAGAAGTGATCCTGACCCATGGAAGTGATAACCAAACATTGGAAGTGGGATTTACGGCAACCAACCAGATTTATGCCAAAATAAATGGATCACAGGTAGTTTCTTCTGCTTTTACCAAGTCGGAGTTGCAGGATAATTGGGGAATTTATCGCATCTTGTATAACGGAAACAAGCTTTCTATCAACTTCAATAATCAATTAGTAACAGTACCTTTGTCAGTGCCGGAATACTTAGGTGTATCTCCAGTAATTATCGGAAAAGATGCAAATGGAAAAAATCCATTCAAAGGTCAGTTGCATGATTTGCGTATCTGGAAAAAACACATTCCGGAAGGAAGTAATACGGCGGAAATCTTGACCGGAAAGGAGGCTAATCTTATTGGGTATTGGCCCTTTACCGAGGCTATGGGTACAGTAGGAGAAGATAAAGCAATGAATCGCCACGCGTCAGTATCTTCTTCATGGTTTGTGGATCCGTTAGGAAAAGCTGTTACGTTGAATGGTACCTCTCAATATGTATCAGTTCCTATCGGTAAGTATAATTTACTGTCGGAAACCAGTTTCTCTGTTGAAATGTGGTTCAAGGGTACAAAACCGGCCGCTAATGCAACGCTGATTGCCAATGGAAAACCTGATGTTTCCGAACGATTCAATATTTTCTTAGACAAAGAAGGGCATGTAAACCTGACTGTCGGAGGTGAATCGGTAACAGCTGAAGGAAATGTAACTGATAATCTGTGGCACCATCTGGCTCTCGTTGTGGACCCATTTGCAAGTGCTACAATATATATCGACGGAGAAACAAAAGCCTATATGAAAGGTTCTGCCTTTGGAGGTATTACCGGTTCGACTATGTCGTTAGGGGCTTGCCTGGTATATGATGCCGGACTGAATAAAACTACCCCGGAAGGATTCTTTAAAGGTACTGTGGATGAATTCCGTTTCTGGCGGACAGATATTTCCAAATCGCAGATCAAAGCTAATCTGATGACCAAACTGAAAGGGAATGAAGCAGGTTTGATGGCTTACTATCCGTTTGATACATACAATCCTGAAAAAACATTGTTGGTAGGTAGTTATCTGAATGTCACCGATAAGGAACAGAAAGAACAAGCTGCTCTTGCAGGAAGCGCTACGTATAACAATGAAGGTGTAGCAATGAAAGCGCCGCTTCCGGTGTCGTCTGTGCCATTCAGTTGGGCGTTGAATAAAGACAAGATTGTTATTTCCTTGAGAGCAGACAAAACCAATCTGCAATCATATGAAGGTTGTAACCTGACGGTTGCCGTCAATCGCTTGTTTGATAAGTATGGTAATCAGGCGGAAGTGAAGTCCTGGAATATATTTGTTGACCGGAAAGAAGTCAGATGGAAAGATAATAACATCGATCTGGCAATGAATGCTGATAAAGCCTTGGTTTTCGAAACCACAATTGAGAATAAAGGGGCTGTCACGAAGGAATTTTCAATAGCTAATCTTCCTTCCTGGCTATCAGCAACACCATCTAGTGGTACACTATTACCTCAAGGAAGTACCAAGATCTCGTTTACTATAGCCCCCGGATTGAATATCGGCCGTTATGAACAAAGCGTTCAATTAAACGATGCAATTTATACCAATGATGTAGTTTATTCGGATGTTATGCACTTGAATCTGAAAGTAGGAGTAGAGGCGCCTGACTGGAAAGTAAATCCGGCTGATTTTGAATATTCTATGAATATTTTCGGAGAATTACATATACAGGGTGTGCCTTCTACTGATATTGAAGATATGGTAGCAGTATTCGATGGAGAAAAATGTATCGGAATTGCTCATCCGGAATATGTAACACGCTATGATCGCTATTTCCTTTTCATGAAAGTTTACAGTAACAGTACCACGGTGAAGAATCTGAACTTCAGGATCTGGGATGCCAGTACAGGTGGTTTGTATGCTGCAAAAATTTCTGAAACAATCACGTTTGCTCCGCAACAGATATATGGAACTACTACGAATCCGGTTATTTTTGATACCCAGAACGAAAAATATCAACGTATTGAGTTGAATAAGGGTTGGAATTGGATCTCTTTCAATGTGAATAATACAAAACTGAAAGTTCCTAATAATATTCTGGGTGGCTTGCCAAACAGTGATGGTGATGTAATCAAGAGCGATAACCAAGGTTTTGATGTTTATTCTCCGGAAGATGGTTGGAAAGGAAAACTGACTGATAACGGCGGATTTACAAATCTGGCAATGTATATGTTAAAATCTGCGCAGGGAACAGAGCTCAATGTGCCTGGAACTGAAATCAAAGCATCTGTCACTCCGATTACAGTCAAGGGTAATGGTTACTGGAACTATATAAGTTACCTGCCGGCCGTGAACATGGCGGTTAACGAGGCGATGGTCAACTACAATGCACAAACCGACGATTTACTCAAATCCCAATCAGAATTCGCTATTTACGATGCTACTGCCGGATGGATCGGTGATCTTACATATATGAAACCGGGAGCCGGATATATTCTCCGCAGAAATGCAAGCGCCAATACACAATTTAGCTATCCGGATGTTTCTGCATCATTGAGAAGCCAGGTTGCATCTTCCGATGAACCGTCAGGAATCCTTGAAAATCGCTTGTATAGCGATAATATGAGTATTATTGCCACAAACGAAGAGGGATTCATGCAGGCCGGAGATGTGTTGCAGGCATTTATCGGAACTGAATTACATGGGGAGTCTCATACTGTAATACATAAAGATGAAGCCTTGGAATTCATCACGGTAAGTGGTGATGTCCAAACTAATGAACCTGTGTATTTCAAGTTGATCCGGAATGATGAAATTGTTGCGACTTCTGTCAACAGTACGCATTTTACACGTAATACCTTGGTTGGCTCGCTGGATGAACCATTTGTAGTTCGCTTTCTCGAAACGGGAGATATACAGGTGAATACCTATCCGAATCCGTTTGTTGATCATATAACTATCGACGTGATGGCTCCTGATGGAAAAGAAGTGATTGCTAATATTTTTGACATGTCAGGTCGAAGCATTGGTATTCTGAGTGATGTATCTGTTAATGGACGTTGCCGTCTGCAATGGAAGAGTATATCCTCATCTATCAAAATGGATGCAGGTATCTATCTGATGAAGATACAGGTGGGTGACGAAACCGTGATCCGCAAGATCAAAAGGAATTAATATATAAATATGTGGGGGCGGGGTTTGCCCGCCCTTATATTAAAAATTCCGCCAATAGCCCCAATGCTTATCCTGGGGACAGATATACAATTCAACATCATCTAACATAAATTTTATGATATCAATGAATAAATACATCCTGTTAATTATATTTTTTTCCGGGATATTATTTTTTGGGTGCAAAAAATCATGCCCCAAATGCCCTGCGGCCAATCAATGCGAACAATGTCAAAATTGTGAAGAATGTGAAGAATGTCCCGAATGTGAAAAATGCAAAGAATGTGAAGAATGTGAAGACTGCGAAGATTGTCCGGACTGTCCGGGTTGTCCTCATGTCGATCCGGAAGATCCTGATCCGTACGAAGGAAAAACAGCAACTGAGATCGGAAACTGGACCGGAAGTCAGGCTTCTTTCGAAAGTAGTATGACATTCATTTGCATACCTGTCTGTAAAGGGGTTGAAATCCCGATTGATGCAACAGACCGGTTGGCAGCTTTCATTAATGGTGAATGCAGAAATGTTGCCGATGCTGTTTCATTTACTCAAAACGGAAAAACCGTATATCGTTTTTTATTGGAAGTAAAAGGAGATATGAAAGATCAATCAATGGTTGTTATCAAGTTCTATAAGACTTCCAGGAAATTTCTATATGAAGGTGATTCCTTTGATTTTCAGGCCAATCAGCATAGTGGGTCTGTGCAAGATCCTTATGAGTTTGAGCTGAAATAAGTGACTGTGCCTGTATTCGTGGTTCTAAAATAAGTAAAATGCCAGATCTTAGTGTCTGGCATTTTTTGTAAGTTATAACCTGAACATCTTATCTGCATTGGTGGTTGTTATATCACATATTTGTGAAATATTTATCTGAAACAACTCCGCCAGTTTTTCCGCAGTTTTCAATATATATGCAGGCTCATTTCTTTTTCCCCGGTAAGGGACAGGAGCCAGATATGGAGCATCAGTTTCAACGACAATTTTATCGAGAGGACAGCTGCGAATAGTATCACCTGCTTTTGAATTTTTGAAAGTGACAACCCCATTTACTCCAATGAGAAAATCTTCCAATCCGAGTATTTCCTCCAATTCTTCCTGAGTTCCTCCGAAACTGTGAAAAATTCCCCTCAGTTGATGGGCTCCGACTTTTTTAATACTCTCAATAACATATGAAAAAGCATCCCGGTTGTGTATGACAACCGGAAGGTCAAGTTCAATACTCCAGCGCAATTGTTCTTCGAAAGTCTCGATTTGTTCCTTTAAATAAGTTTTATCCCAATAGAGATCAATTCCGATTTCGCCGACAGCAATATATTTTCTTTCAGAGAAATAATTTTTAATAATAGTTAAATCAGTCTGATGGTTGGCTGTGACGGATGTTGGATGTAAGCCCATCATCGGCAGGCAATACTCCGGATAACGTTCGGAAAGAACATGCATTCTTTCTACTGATTCCAGATCTATATTGGGCATCAATATCCGGGAAACCCCTGCATTCCGGGCATTTGTTATTACCTGTGAGAGATCAGCATCAAAATCTTCCTGATAAATATGGGAATGGGTATCAATCAAGGCCATTATACCTTTTGCTTTTCCCCTCTCCGGTAGTAATATACAACTCCGAATTTCCGGCAACAATTCAATCGATCTTCTCCTTCCAGCTCCTTGAATTTGTCTTCTACCTGATTCCAGATATCGGCAATAATCTTGTCGGCCGGTTCTCTTTGCTCATTGATGGCTTCCTGCATGCGGGAGGTGTTTTTCTGATAGCTTTTCTGACTGTAGTAAGCATCTTTAAACATATCATAATACACCTTTACTTTGGCAATGGTAGGATTGTATATCGGAGCGCCACCATATTGTACGCGTTTATTTTCTCCGATGATAATTTTTTCTCCCCAAGCCAATAGGGCAGTTTCCGATATCATATCAGGAATACTGAAATCATCCGGTTCCAATTCATAAAATGCTTTTTGCTCTTTCTTGATTTCGTTGCGGATAATCGACAGGTTTAGTACCTGGATAAAATGAGAAACATACAACCTGGCATTTTTAACCATTGCCTGATAATTCTGATTGGCATTGGATTGTATTTTCAGTGATTGCCTGTAAGATTTTTGTGCATCCTGAAGCCGGCGAAGCACAACATCGGCTTCTCCCAGGGTTCTCAGTGATACCACAGGATTCTGAATATTTTGCGTCTCTCCTTCGCGAATAGCGCTTTGCAAAGCTCTTATTCTCGCGTCATCAGTGTTAGGTAGTCTTCGATATGGCATAGGCCTGATTCAATTTTCTATAATTTTCTATTCATTAGTTGCATAGCTAACTGATGTATGTGCATGGCCTTGTTTTCAGGTAAATTTAACGCTTTTAAGGATACAACGGATTTGTTGAAAAAATATTGCATTTTTTCTTCAGATATTTCTATTAAATTTAGATTCTTATAAATTTGGGTAACCGATTGTATTTTTTCTTCATTTTTTTGGGGATCTGAGATTGTTAGCCAGTATTGCAAATCGTCTTTATCTTTTCCTGTTGCTTTATTCAGAGCAGAAATAAGTAAAAATGTTTTTTTATTGCAAAGGATATCTCCACCGATATTTTTTCCGAATACGGAAGGATCTCCGAAAACATCGAGCAAATCATCTTTCAATTGAAAAGCGAGTCCGATATTGATGCCAAAGTCATATAATTTATCAGCATCTTCGGCAAGAGCGCCTCCGAGAATAGCTCCGGTTTTAAGGCAGGCGCCCAACATGACAGCCGTTTTTAACCGGATCATTTCTATATATTCTTCTGCAGATACATCAGACCGGGATTCAAAATTCAAGTCATATTGTTGCCCTCTGCAAATTTCCGATGCAGTCCGGGAAAATAAATTCAGGATTTCTTTCAGGTGTTTATCCCGGACTTGTGCAATATACTTGTATGAAAGGATAAGCATTTCATCTCCGGAGAGAATTGCCGTATTTTCATCCCACTTTTTGTGAACGGTAGCTTTTCCTCTGCGTACATCGGCATGATCCATCAGATCGTCATGTAACAAAGTGAAATTGTGAAAGATTTCCCAGGCCAAAGCAGAAGGAATAGCAGTATCAACATCATCTTTGTACATATTGTAGGCCAGTAATGTCAGGGCAGGACGTATCCTTTTACCTCCCAAAGACAGTATATAGCGAATTGGTTCGTATAATTCCGATGGTTTTTCATTATAAACAATTTTTTCAATTCCCTCGTTAATTTTATCCAATGCTTCCTGAAAGCTTATCATCATCTTTTTGTTAATATCTATGTTGAAATATAAGGATTATTTATCATCCATTGTTAACGCCTTCAAATGTACAATATTTTTGTGAAACGACAAAAATCCATTATCTTTGCTGTTCATTATTTAAAAACGAAAATACGATGTCAGAAAAAATTTCTTCCAGTCTGTCCTATAAAGTGGCAGATATCAATTTGGCAGACTTCGGCCGTAAAGAAATTGAGATTGCAGAACATGAAATGCCCGGTTTGATGGCGATCCGGAAAAAATACGCCGGGAAAAAGCCGCTGAATGGAGCCCGGATTACCGGATCGCTTCATATGACTATTCAGACGGCTGTGTTAATAGAGACTTTAGTTGAGCTTGGAGCCGATGTGCG
>JAVBMQ010000068.1:0-33214 GCA_031552335.1 Bacteroidales bacterium
AGAAGGTTATAAATTTTGGAATAGTTGGCAGGAAGAGGTGCTGAATGCGCAAAATCCTATTTTTCCGTCCAGGTCTAACCTGTTGTCTAATATTGACGGAGGGATTGGAATTTGGTGCGGATATGGGGTGAAGAATTATGTTTTGAGGACGGAATGATGTAAAATAAACAATATGGAATTGCAGGTTATTCAGAATAAAATTTACGAAATCCGAGGCTACAAAGTGATGTTAGACTTTGATTTGGCCGAAATGTATAGAATTGAAACACGGATACTCAAACAGGCAGTAAGGCGTAATTTAAAACGATTTGAAGGCGATGACTTCATGTTTGAATTAACCAAAGATGAACTTTCAAGATCACAAATTGTGATCTTGAATAAAGGACGAGGAAGTAATATAAAATACTTACCATTTGCTTTCACAGAGTTAGGAGTGGCAATGTTAAGTAGTGTACTAAACTCAGACACTGCCGTTGAAGTAAATAGAAGCATCATGCGTGCATTTGTTGCTGTTCGTCAATTATTGATTAATCCACCCCTTAATGAGACCAAAGAACTGCAAAATGAAGTTCGGGAACTAAAACAATACATTGAAGAGGCCTTTACTGATTACAATGACATTAACGAAGATACGCGAATGCAATTAGAACTGATTAATGAAACATTGGCAGAATTGCAAAATAAAAACAAACAACTAAACAAACCCAGGAATCCGATTGGTTATAATGTAGACCGGAATAAAAATAAATAATAGAGACTCTTTATTGTTAATCTAACGAAGCAATGTAGTGTGTGTTGTCCTTTTATTTAAAGAGGGCGTATCTGGGATAACATGCGAGAGAAGTGCGTATATTATTTGGTTATATCGGAAATATAATCATTAAGTTTATAAAATTATGAAAACAAACATTTTACGAATACTTAGATTATTTGTTGTTGGATTTTTAAAAAGCCTGTTGCTGTTATTATTCATTTTTACCAGCTGTACAGAAAAAGAAGCCCCCCTTTATGTTAATTTGGATGCTAACACCCTAACTTTTGAATATGAGGGAGGAAGCCAAACAATAACTCTTTCAAGCAACGGAGGCTGGACTGTTTCCTGAGAAACAAGTTGGTGTGAGGTGACACCTAAGAGTGGTCACGGAAATGAAAGTGTCACAATTACTGTTTCAGAAAATAGCTTATCTGATGAACAAAAACTACACTGATATTTACCTGTGGTACAGCAACAGCCAACATTGACATAACGCAAGCAGCATCGGAGCTCTACGAGACTAACTATGTAGAAGCCAACTGGGATACAAATGTTATTACCAACTACAATGAAAACTCCGGCGAGATTAATATACAGTATCAAGGAACTGCCCCTGCATTCAAAAAAAATAAAGCAATAGTACTTCCTGAAGAATATGGATGCGAAGTTCGGGTTATTAAAAGTTCAACTGTATCAGGCAATACTATAACCCTACAAACCGAACGGGGAAACATATGCAACCTTTTTATGGATGCAAGCTTTACGCTTTCAACTGATCCCTCGTTATCTTCTCTGAGAAGTGCTGATGGTAGCAAAATATATACACCTACAGAAATTGGAGTAATGACAGAAAACGGTTATAAGGCAATATACCGGAAAGGCGGAATGTTACGCTCCAACACAGATTATGATGCTTCTTTTGATATTTTTTCCTTTAATAAAGATTACTCAGGTACGGATTTATATAATAAGAACGGGCATAGAGTGTTTTGGGAAAAGTGCTCTTTTGACTTTGGGTTGAAAGGTGTTTTTAGCTTTGATTTTGGAAAAAAGATAGAAAATGATCTTCCTATAGGGGATCTGAAAAAGTTTGACTTTTATTTGGATGGAAAATTGAATATCGACCTGTTGTTGAAGTATATTTATACAGCTCAGTTCAAAGACAGTAAAGAGAGTCTGATAAAAAAGAATATACTTCCGATGATGACAGTCAAATTTGTAGTGGGTACTGTACCTGTTGTCATTTTTATTGATACACATCTTTACAATAGGTATGAAATGGAAGCAAATGCCGAAGTAACTCTGAGTGCCGGTTGCAATATACAAACAAATGCAAAAATGGGATTAAGTTGCACCCGGGACGGGATATCTCCCATAAAGTCGTTTACTCCATCATTTACGTTGTATGACCCAACATTTACAGCCAAAGGCTCCTTAATAGCCAAAGGTTCCATTTATCCGAGAATCGAATTTGAAATTTATAAGTGTCTATGCCCTTGGGTTGAACCTATGCCTTATCTAAAGGAAGATTTGGGCGCAGGTATGCGGGCAAGTACGGATGGTAACAATTATCTGGCGTGGACATCGAAAACCTATGCCGGCTTTGACTGCCGAATGGGAACAAAGATGGATTTCGGGATGTTGATTCCATTTGTAGATATATGGACATCAGATATTTATAACCCTATAGACTATTTATTATTTGATGCGCCTAAAAAAATAGGCCTAAACTCCCCTGTAAACGGTACCAAATTAATGGCTGGAAATCCTGTCGATGTTAGTTTTTATGTTAATTCTTTTAACAATATTACAGGCAATTATTATCCTTGCCTTGGAGGATTGGTCAATTTCAATACACAAGGAAATGTAAATAAACTATTTGCTATTGCTAATAAAGATGGTTTAGTTACGGTACAATGGACGCCTAAGGATGACAAAGATTTTCTTACTGCCAAGCTTGTAGATAAAGATGGTCAAGCCATAGCTGAAGCTACATTTACTCCCAAATTGGAGGAGGAAGACGGCGATTGGGTACTTATCAATGGCGTGAAATGGGCGACACGCAATGTAGGTACACCTGGTACTTTTGTACAAAACCCTGAAAATTATGGAGGTTATTACCAATGGAACAAAGGTACGACCGATTTTTTGCTTAGGGATAATTACGATAATAGTAGCTATCACAAATCAACCTCTTGGTTGCCTGCTAACGATCCAAGTCCTGCCGGTTATTGTGTACCAACTTCGGCGGAAATACAAAGTCTGAGAAATAGTGCTTATGTAAAATATGAATGGACGACTCGCAATGGTGTATATAGCGGTAGATTTACCGATAGGGCAAGCGGGAAGTATATTTTTTTGCCTGCTGCCGGTTATCGCCACCTCAACGACGGTACGCTCAACTGTGTTGGCTCGGACGGCTTCTATTGGGGCAGTGATAGTGAGCAGAACGAAGACTACGCGTACTGCAGGCGCTTCAACAGTGGCTACGCGTATGGGGGACCTTGGGGCCTTAAGTCGTTCGGTTGCTCGGTTCGTCCAGTCGCGGAATAATTCGATTTATTTATTTGATTCATTTGTTTATTTGAAATTTTTATCAGTACCGCCTTTGGCAGTTGAAAATTTTTTGGAAAAATGGCTTTATCTGAAAATTTGCCGATTTATAAGGTATCGTATGATTTGCTGCTATTGATCTATCGCATTGGCATAAATATGGAGCGTACATAGGGATATTCAGCAAATGTCTCAAAACAAATGAAAAATAAAAAAAAATAGCCCTGTGCAAATGCAACAGGGCTATTAAATGAAGACATTATGTGTCTTATATCATAAAATCCAAGATTTGATTACTTGTAATCTTCAATCGGATTTTGGTAATCTTCTTCATCTTCAAAAGACCAACCGAATTTACTCATAAATTCGTCAATACGATCCAATAATTCATCAAATCCTTTGCTGAAATAAACAGAAGCTTCAATTGAAGTATCATCATTGAAATAAAGTACCGGAACAGACTCCCAATATGTATAAGTATAAAAATATGTAGGTTTTTTATCTAAATATACTTCTTTGATATAATCATAATATTTGCCTGTATTATAATCTTGATAGTAAAAATAGTGATCTTCATAAGTTTCACTGAAAATAGCTTTCATTTTCATGTCAGCAATTTTTGTAGTATCATCAGTTGAAATCAATGCAAAAGTTCCGTATTGATCGACAAGATTACATTGGGCTTTGTTGTATTTTTCGCTGGAATCATCCAAACCAAACAGACGGTAATTATTTACATCGTATTGTTTATCCAAAGCTTTACTCTTATTGGTGAATTCACTTATTTTATTCATATTTCCTTGCAAAGCCAGTTTCCCCATGATTATCAGTTTGAAATTACCGTTGCCTGCATCGCCTTCCTTGTTGTAAATTTTTTCAGCATTACCGTTCAGGTTGGCTGTCATTGATAACAGAGATGTATTTTCTTTCTTTAAAGAAAAAGTTGCTGTGTTATTATCCTTGGCATTGGCGCTAAATTCCATTTTATAACTTCCGAAAATGAAACTGAGAGTTCCTGTAGTAGGAAGCTGATCATTATTAAGCAAATCGGAATTGGCAGAAATAGAAGCGACCGATTTACCGTTGGAAGTAACAGATCCTGTTAAACTTTTAGGTAGCTGATATGATTCAGTATATTCATATTCGTTATAGATGGGATAAGGATATCCGTCCCGTTCTTCATATTTTCCGGTATCTTCCCATTCTGTCCATGATTGGCTTGCATAGTACTCGGATGCAACTCCGGATATTTCGATTTTTTCAGTATTTGTATTACCATCTGTTGTAGTAGGAAATTCAAATATGATAGAACCGTCGTTCGGTTCTCTGTTCCATTTTTGTTCATCGCTATCCCATGTGTATTTTCCATGGAAATCGTTGATATAAAAAATATCACTACTGGCATTTCTTAATATTCCGGATTGCAATGAAATAGGATTTGTTTCCATTAGAGAGGAAAAGACTTCCATAGTCTTGTATCCAGGTTCTTCAGTGAGTCCTTCCAACGCAGAGATAAACCCGATAGCGTCGCTTTGTAATCTTTCTTTTTGTTCTTCGGGAGTTAGTTCGGAGTAGGGAATCTCTTCATCATCGTCACCGCCAGGAGTTTCTGTGTTGTTGGTTGGCTCTTCATTATCATCTGCACAAGAGACCAAAGAAAATGTCAGAAAAAATGCTGACAAGAATAATAAAAATACCTTGTTCATAATTGATCAATTAAAAAAATAAGTTAGAACTGTTACTGTTAGCTGTACTTTTGTCTATATAGACTGTTTTTATAACCAATACAAAGATATGTATTATTTTATTTTTTTTAGTATGTTTGTATCCGTTTTTAATAACATAAATTTGTGATCAGATGATTTCTCCGGAAGGATTAAGACAGCTTGCGTCCAAGGCTGAGCCAGGTTTCAGGGATTTTTTTAATAAAAACAAGAAGAAATTGGAGAAAATGGATCAGGAGATTCATTATTTTCACGAACAGGCTATGAAGCGGACTGATTGTCTGCAGTGTGCCAATTGTTGCCGGAGTCTGGGACCAGCTATTTATGATAAGGACATAGAACGCATGTCTAAAGCTTTGCGCTTAAAACCGTCGGAAGTCGTTCAACAATACCTGCGTATCGATGAAGATGGAGACTATGTCTTCCAATCAATGCCTTGCCCTTTTTTAATGCCTGATAATTACTGTATGATTTACGAAAATCGACCAAAAGCTTGTCGCGAATACCCCCATACAGACAGAAAGAAATTTTATCAAATCTATAAGTTAACGGTAAAAAATGCATATACCTGTCCGGTGGCGTATGAAGTACTTGATAAATTGAGAATGGAAAGTTGAGCACGGAGAATTATTTCTTGGATAAACCAATTCTCCATGCTAACTCTTCATTCTCCATTATTTAGATTCCCAACGAAGCCCTGATTGCTCCCACCTTGGATTCAGCAGCAAGTTCAGCTGCCTGCAGTTCTTCCCGTGAGGTTACCGAGCTGAGCATTTCGATATAGAATTTAATTTTAGGCTCTGTTCCCGAAGGACGAATGGAAATTTTGGTGTTATCTTCGGTGAAGAATTGCAGTACATTGGACGTGGTTGGCATATCCAGTGTAATCTTTTCATTTTCAACCAAGTCTAAAGCGATGAGTTTGGCAAAATCCTTGATAAGGGTTACTTTGGAACCTGCGATTTCTTTGATAGGATTTTCGCGGTAATTTTTCATCATTGCTTCAATTTCTTCTGCACCTGATTTTCCTTGTTTTACTACGGAAATCCCTTTTTCTTTGGAGAATCCGTATTCAACATAAATGTCCTGGATCAGTTCATATAATGTTTTTCCGTTTTCTTTGGCCCATGCTGCGATTTCTGCTAATAACATACATGCAGAGACTGCGTCTTTATCACGGACAAAGTCTTCTGCAAGGAAACCATAACTTTCTTCACCACCTCCGATATAAGTCTTTTTGCCTTCGTTTTCACGCATGATTGCTGCAATCCATTTGAATCCTGTATAGCAATCGTACATTTCAACATTATTTTTGTTGGCAATGTTTTTGATCAGTTCGGTAGTTACGATGGTTTTTACGATATATTCATTGCCTGTTAATTTGCCCGATTCTTTCCATCTGGTAATTAAGTAATAGACAAATAACATGGCTGTTTGATTCCCGTTGACAAGAATAAATTCGTCTTTGTCATTTAAGATAGCAGCTCCTACGCGGTCGGCATCCGGATCGGTAGCCATTACCAGTTCTGCATTTACTTCCTGCGCTTTTTGAACCGCCATTGCCAAGGCGGCAGATTCTTCCGGGTTGGGAGAAACTACAGTAGGAAAATCGCCACTCACCACATCCTGTTCGGGTACGCGGATAATATTAGTAAATCCCAATGCTTTCAGGGCATCCGGAACCAATTGTCCGCCCGTACCATGTATAGGAGTATAGACAATCTTGATGTCACTGTGTTTTTTGATGGCTTCCGGAGAAAGGCTGATCGTCAGTAAATCTTTGATATATTGAGCATCGAGTTCTTTCCCGATGATTTCAATCAAACTCTTATTTCCTTTGAATTTGATATCAGCCACATTGCGGATTTTATTGACTTCAGCGATGATGTTTTTATCGTGAGGAGCTATTACCTGTGCACCATCGTCCCAATAAGCCTTATATCCGTTATACTCTTTGGGATTGTGGGATGCAGTAATTACAATACCGCTTTGGCAACCCAATTTACGAATAGCATAACTCAACTCGGGAGTAGGACGTAAACTTTCAAATAAGTAAGCTTTGATGCCATTTGCAGAAAAAATATCAGCAGATATTTCTGCAAATTTCCGGCTGTTATTCCGGCAGTCATAGGCGATAGCTACTTTGATCACAGGCAATGTACTGAATTCTTCTTTCAGGTAATTGGCTAAACCTTGTGTAGCAGTACCTACTGTATATATGTTCATACGGTTGGATCCGGCGCCCATAATACCCCGTAGTCCTCCCGTACCAAATTCCAGGTCTTTATAAAAACTTTCAATCAACTCTGTTTTATCCTCATTATTGAGCATCCGCTGAACATCTGTGCGGGTTTCTGCGTCATAACTTTCCGACAACCAAATATTTGCTTTGGCAATCACTTGTTTTAATAAAGTATCGTTATCCATGATGGTAATTTTTTTGAAATGCAAAAATACGATTTAAATTTTGAATTATGAATTCTAAATTTTGAATTATTCTTCATTTTTATGACCTAAGCAGGTAATTCATAATTCAAAATTCATAATTCAAAATTTTTTTATTTTTAATTTATCCCCCGTTTCCTCCACAATCTTTCTCCGGATATCTTCTCCTAATTGGGGACGATCCGGATATGCCGGTTGTCCGTATTCATTGTATTTGAAACTTCCGTCACTGTTTTGTTTTTTTACAGTACCGTCCATATATTTTACGATTAAAAATTCTCCAAGGGATTTCCATTCATAGAAAGCCTTTTGGGCTTCGGATATACTGTAATCGGTAAGAAAATCGATAGCTTTGTATTTATTTTCTTTGCTTAGTTCCACGGCTTTTTGTTCAATCAATTCCTGCATTCCAATAAATCCGTTTTCTAATTTATCCTGTAATGATTTTGTGTCTGTAATCATTTGATCATAGCGTGCATAAGCCATATTTGCCACCCAGTTGTGAATCCAAAAAGCGGATGTCCATGAAAAATGATTGAAATTACCATTACCTACCCGGTAACATTCCGGTGTTTGTGTCATGGAAGCATACATAGGAGTATATACGGTGAAAGTCGCATCATCCACACCAAACCACAATACGCCACCTATTTCGTCCGGAAGATAATTTCTCATTTGTCCCACGAAGGTAAAACCGGTTTGCTGGGTTGCGATTGGTCTTTCAAAACAATAAGATGTACTGTCTAATTTCCATTCCAACGGGGAGAGACGGAATGGAGAGTGAAACAATCCGGCTCCTATATCTTTAGTCGGATCCAGCGCTGTTCCTTCATAGTGGTCACGCATCATATCCATCATATCTTTTACGCTGAGTTTACGGTCAGGTTTGATATATAAAGGCATAGGGGATATTGTGTCTCCTAAAGCATAATCTACCCATTCTTTAGCTCCTGAATAATATTTATTGAAGAAGCTCCATACGCGGGCTTCACAATATCTCATCCCTCCGAAATCGAGGGGATTATACGTATCAGCAAAGCTAAAATCTTCGTCTATTCCAAAGAAATAGCCTTTTTCTTTAGCAAAAGAGACCACATCTTTGGAATAGATACAGTTTTCTTTGTCTTTAAAAGGAATCTGGCGGATTCTTGATTGGTTGGCATGTGCCGCAATACAATCATCCGGAATACGGATAGCTACCCAAACGGCGCCTTTCCGACCGGGACCTTTACCGATCATTTCCAGTATCCAGACTTCATTTTTATCTACAATAGAAAAAGATTCTCCGGTACTGTGATAACCATATTTTTCTACCAGACCGGTCATTACCTGTATGGCTTCCCGGGCTGTTTTAGCCCGTTGCAGGGCAATATAAATCAAACTTCCATAATCCATTATACCGGTAGGATCCTGTAATTCTTCCCGTCCGGTAAAGGTGGTTTCCCCGATACATAACTGATGTTCGTTCATATTTCCGATCACATTGTAAGTCTGTTTTACCTGAGGGATTTTCCCCAGAAACTTACCGGTATCCCATTCGTAAATATCCAGCATAGTACCTTCGGGATAAGCTGCCGCCTTCCAGTGGTATAATTCTCCATACAAACTGTATGAGTCAGCAGAGTAAGTGATCATAGTCGAGCCGTCGGTAGAGGCTTTTTTCCCTATCAAAAGATTGGTACAAGCCCATGAATAGCTTGGAGTAAACGAGCATGATAAGAATAATAGTGCAACTTTCTTCATATATATTATTACCAATTAATAGTTTGTTCGTAAATACTTTCATTACCACAACCATCCAGGACAGACAATTTAAGTTTGCCGCTTCCTGCTTTCATCCGTTTGGGATCGTATGTGCAAAACAGGAGGGATTTTTTGGCATCTAATTCGAAAAGAATAAATTTATCATCCAGAAAAGCTGTCCAGGATTTTATTCCGCTCAGGTTATCTGTAACTTTGAATGAAATCTTCCTGGATTTTGCCCATGAAGCCCGGTTTAATTCTGTAATTACCGGAGCAACCGTATCAATATCTACGGAAAAATTACCCAGTTCCCTGATTTTAGCGTCTATTTTCCCATTATCATAAGTTCCGCCGATCCATGATTTTCTTCCGGAATTATAGCTGATAATTCCGTATTTATTTTTTTGTGGAAATTTATCATTACTGATGGTAATTGATAATGGACAATAGGAGTGAAGCGGAGTCCTTTCATGTAGAGAATACATCGGAGCATAAGAGGAGGTGTTTTTTATATCATAATTGAAATAAATATCGGTATATAAATTACCTTCAGGGATCTGCAGGGAGATTCCATCTTTTTCAAAACTATTGTTCTGATTGCAGGGAAATAATATTCCTGCCGGTTGCCAGGCCGGGATATCTTGTTTTTCTGCAGTTACATTGAAAGTAAAAACAGCCGTATTGTCGTATAAATCTTTTACGGTGTATTTCAATTGATATTCTTTTTCTTCATTGAAGTCAAAAATACCATTCCCTTTCATCTGATAGATACTCAGTTGGTTTCCCGGTTCGATGAAAGATTTGATATAGAAAGATTGGTTATATGTCCATTCTTCCCAATCGATGAAACTATTCAGATAACGTGTTTCCGAAAAAGCGAAGCTTCCCATATAAGATTTGAATATGACAGAATCAGCTATGGATAGCTGGATTTCTTTTACCCCATATGTGTTTTGAGTATCAGTCATATAGTCGAATGTTTTGAGACCGAAGCCGATCTTTCCCCATACTTTTATTTCCGGAGTGATATATTCTTCTTTTCCTTTATTTTTTTTGACAGAAACAATTTGTTTGCCGGATTTTCCGTTAACGATACCGGCTCCTTTTTCCGGATAAACCATCAACGATTGGATCTGAGGTTTGACTTTGTCTTTTATTTCGGAGGAATATAATACTAATGGATCATGGGCGTTTTGTGTAGCTGTTTCGCGTAATTCAAAATGCAGATGCGGACCACCCGAACTTCCGGTATTTCCCCCATAACCGATTACTTGTCCTTGGCTGACCGGAAATTTATCCGGAGAAATTTCCATATCAATGCTGAATGATTGTTTAATATATTGACTGTCTACAGTGAATGTTTCTATTTCTCTGGCAAAATGATCCAGGTGTCCGTAGACAGTAGTTGTTCCATCCGGATGATCAACATAAAGTGCCCGTCCGTATCCGGAAGGACTGACAAAAATGCGGGAAATATATCCCTTTTTTACGGCTTTGACCGGAAGTCCGATTTTGCCTTGCGTTTTAAAATCAATACCGGAATGGAAGTGGTTGGTTCTCAATTCTCCGAAGTTTCCGCTCAAATATAATGGAATATCCAAAGGAGAAATAGCAGGTTGTGCATTTCCGGATATAAAATAAATGCACAGAAGAAGAGTTAAATATAAGTGTCTCATTTTCAGTTTTAATAATTAATTTACAAAGGTATATAAAAATCGGCAAAAACCGGCAGGTGATCACTGAATCCGGCTTCGTATTGCATGCCGAAGAAAGTTCTTTTGGGTCTTTTCCCTCCTCCGGATTTATCCTGGGCCAATAAAAAATCTTCAGGAAAAATACCAGCGCTTTCAGGTAATATCCGGAAACCGGACTTTTGTAACAGATGTCCTGATACAATCATTTGGTCCAACATGTCCCAGTTCCCTCTGTATTTATAGGATCCTTTTCCTTGTTTTTCCAAAGGATACATCAGATTATACAATTGGAGAGAAGTTGTTCCCGGATGTATATTTGTTTCATAAGGTATCGCTTTCAGAACTTCAGAAATACTTTTATTGGATGGGCCATCATTGAAATCACCCATAATAATGATATTGGTGTTTTTTCTGATGTTGAATAAACTATCGGCAGCATGTCTCAATATTTCAGAGACTCTCACTCTTCCGGGTTCCGATTCTTTTTCACCCCCGGTTCTGGATGGATAATGGCATACGAAAACGTCTATTGTGTCGCCACTCATAACACGTCCGTAAGCATGTAGTATGTCTCTGGTAAATTTACGTGATGAAGAAAATTTAATTCTTACCGATTGATAACCCAGTAATCTGAATTGATCAGGCTGATACATCAAAGCTACATCAATACCTCGCGTATCCGGACTGTCGGTCATGATGTACTTGTATTTTTGCGCTTTTAGTACGGACTGTTGGGTCAGATCTTTCATTACCCGGTCATTTTCCACTTCACATAACCCGACCAAAGCAGGAGACGACCACGCTCCAACTGCGGTGATCACTCTGGAAATATTTGTGAGCTTTTGCCTGTATTTTTTGGTGTTCCAGTGTTTTTTGCTATCCGGAAGAAAATCTCCGTCGTTTTTATGCGGATCTTGAATGGTGTCAAAAAGATTTTCCACATTATAAAACATGACGCGGAAATTCGTTTGAGAAAAGGATTTGGCTGGTAATAGTAAGAATAAAAGAATGATGAAATGCTTCATTTATTAAATTAAGAATTAGGAATTAAGAATTATTGGGAGGATTCGGATGGGGTCCATTCGTATGCCCCTCTGTCGGGATTTTTGTCTGCCGTGCGACTGATTCCGTTCATATCAGTAGGGTTAGCAGTCGCATATTCCCGTTTTCCGGTATCTATGGCAGGAGAATCTTCTTTCAACTGGAAATTCCAAACGAAATCGTCATCATCTATTGTTTGAAATTTGGGATCTTCATTTAGAATATAGTTGGTGATATTCGGTTTGCCGGCAATAGAATCTTTGTTGAATTTGATCAGGCAATAATCCAACTTATAATTGAAATTAGCATCAGGAGCCATACTTGGATTTTCCGGATAAAAAGCAATTTCCGAAGTGTGATTTCCGTATACAATACAATTGAAAAAATCAGCCTGAGTCAAAGGTAATATCGTCGTTTGATTTTCTTCTTTTGTGTAATTTTTTAAACATAAAGAAGCAGAAGACCGTATATCCCAGATGAAGTAATTCGCCAGTGTACATTGGGTAAAGCTATATTTTCCTCCATTGAGGTATACTAAAGCCCCACCGGCATTGGAAAATTCACAGCCGGCTATTTCCATATTACAATTTTCTGCTGTAAAGAGATTGTAATAAACGTTCGTCAGAACCGAGTTGGTCATTTTCAACTTAAATAATTCAGGGTCGGATTGCTCAAAAACCAATCCATATTGGCTGTTCCGGATATGTGCATAGTTGATCGTATTATCAACACTCTCCGGTGTAAAATAAATGCCGGACCACTGTCCCGGGAGTTTATCATAAGAAACCCCGATTGTGCTGTCTAACCTGTCTCCCCGGATGGTTACCGGTTTGTTTTGGCTTCCTTCTATTTTCAATGTTCCGTAAACATCTATTTCTGCTTTAGCATGCATATAAAGCGTTGCACCTTCAGGAATAGTAAGAACAGCGCCTTCCCGTACCACAATACTGTCATATATCAGATAAGGTTTGTCATTTTTGAATATAGAATCTGTTTCAATGATTGTTCCCCCTTTCAACATATGCACATCCTGTCCATATGCCTGTAAGATTACTTTTTGCACCACAGCATTTGTATTGAAAATAACCGAATCAAGTATTTGAACCGGATTGTTCCTGTCATTTTCTTTTAAGGTTACTTCTACAAAAACAAATAAACTATCCTTGGCCAGGATCTCCACATCGGAAAACCGGCTTCCTTTAACTCCATCTACATTGATTCTGAAACCACTTTGTCCCGCTCCCGCCAGAGAAATAGATGAAATTAACAGCGGTTTGCTATTCCGGTTATATATCTTAAACCCATGTGTAGCTGATCCTATGGTAGAAAGAAGAGTGTCAAGAGACAAGGTATCACAGGAAAATGACAAAATAGTATTAGGACTGGTACTATAATCTTCATACTTATCATTACAAGCGGTAAATGAATAAGCAAAAAAGATTGTTATTAGTAGTATGGAGCAAATTTTATTCATTCTTTTATATAAAAGCCTCATTAATATTACAATGTATTAACGAGGCTTTTTGCGTTTTATTGGGAAAAAAGAACTGTTTTAATTTCCAATTATCAATTGTCAATTGTTTTTATCAGTTCCAACACAAACCTCCACCATTTCTCCACCGTAGATATTTGCATCCTTTCTTCCGGAGAGTGCGCGCCCAAAATGGTTGGTCCGCAGGAAATCATATCCAGGTGAGGATATTTTTCGAGGAATAAACCGCATTCCAGTCCGGCGTGAATCGCTTTGATTTCAGGCTTGTTTCCGTAAAGTTTTTCGTATATTTTCTCAGAAGTTTTCAGGATTTTAGAATTATCGTTGGGTTTCCATCCCGGATATCCATCTGTTGCACGTACTTCCGCTCCGGCAAGTGTAAATACTGAAGTAACCATATTAGCCACATCTATCTTCAGAGAATTAGTAGAACTTCTCTGGCTGGTAGTAACTACAATGGTATTTTCTTCTTTCATTTTGATAGAAGCCAGGTTGGTAGAAGTTTCAACCAATCCGGGAATATCAAAACTCATACCCATTACACCATGCGGGCAAGCATACAATGCATTCAGAAGAGCATTTCCTGTTTGCTTGTCGATACAATTGGCTGGAACTTCTGCAGATTCCAGTAACATTTGCAGTTTCGGGTCAGTTTTTTTGAGTTCATCTGCAATCTCGGCATGCAGAATATTCAATGTCATAATGGCATTTTCTTTATTTCCCGCAGAGATCCCCGCCACAGCATATGCTTCACGAGGAATAGCATTACTCAGGTTACCGCCATCTATTGCTGAAATATATAATTCTTCTTTTTGTTTCAAAGTCCAGAGGTAACGAGCCAGAATTTTATTTGCATTTCCCAGACCGGCATTGATTTCACTTCCCGAATGACCACCATTCAATCCTTTTACGCGGATAGTAAACCAAAAATAGTTATCAGGAGTTTTCACTTCTTTGTAAGTAAAAGTAGCGATTGTATTTTTTCCACCGGCGCAACCTACATAAAACTGACCTTCTTCTTCAGTATCCAGGTTTACCAACGTATTACCTGTCAGGAACCCCGGTTGCAAAGCAGAAGCGCCGGTTAATCCTGTTTCTTCGTCAGTTGTGAAAAGACACTCCAGTTTTCCGTGCTCAATAGTGTTTGAATCCAGTATTGCCAGTTGAGCAGCTACACCGATACCATCATCAGCGCCAAGGGTTGTGCCTCTTGCTTTTACCCAATCCCCTTCAATATATGTTTGTATAGGATCATTTTCGAAATCATGCTTGGTTTCGGTGTTTTTTTCACATACCATATCCACATGCGATTGCAGGATAAGGGTTGGTAAATGTTCTTTCCCCGGAGTGGCATTCTTTTTAATCAATATATTATTCGCAGCATCTTTTTGTACCTCTAAGCTACGGGATTTAGCGAAATCCACCAGATACTGAATAATTTTACCTTCTTTTTTCGAAGGACGGGGTATTTGAGTCACTTCATGGAAAAATTTCCAAATCTGATTCGGTTGCAAATCTTTGATTTCCATACGATTTTATTTTAATAATTTATATTTACAGAGAATAAAAGCATAAAGAAACAAAAAAAACCGAGAATATTCAAAGAAAAAGTGATAATTAATTGTAAATACGATTATCTTTGCACGCACATTTTGCATGCTTTTATGGTATATACATTGATTTTTTCCTTGATTATCACAGGAATATGTGTTTTGCTGTTGGGGGTAAGAATCTTCTTTTTTCCAAAGAAGGGTTTTCCCAATACCCATGTCAGTGGAAATAAATCATTGAAGAAACAAGGAATATCATGTGTTAAATCACAGGATTTGGAAGATCAAAATAAAAAAAATATCTTTGACCTTTCAAATGTTTAAATGGAACAAAATAAATAATCGTATAACAAATAAATCATGAAGATCAGTAATTACCTAACTAAAGGAGTGTTTGTTGTTGCAGTAGCTATGGCATTTGCGTCATGTGGCTCGCATGAGAAAGGTGAAGACAAAGGTACTTTTGCAGGAGGAGACTCCATTTGTACCCGTTTGCCGGTAGCCTATGTCAATGTTGATTCGTTATTGCAGAGTTACAGTTACTCCAAGGATATGACTGAAGAATTTCTTCGTAAAGCAGAAAGCTCAAGAGCTAACCTGAATCAGAAAGCCAGCAGTTTCCAGGCTGAATATCTTGAATTTCAAAAGAAAGTTGAAAATAATGCATTCCTGACCCGCGAAAGGATGGAGCAAGAAGGTAATCGTTTGGCCCGCAAACAACAATCCCTCCAACAGGAATCAGAAAAAATGCAGATGGATCTGGCTCGCGAACAACAACGAATTAATGAGCAATTGCGAGATACGATTACATCTAATTTGAAGTTATATAATAATGACAAAAAATACCAGATGATTCTTACCAGTGAAGTTGTATTGTACGGTGAGGATTATTATGATATTACCCAGGAGGTAATAGATTTTCTGAATGCTAAATATAAACCGGCAGCAGAAAAATCTGATAAATGATCATACCATTTCAATGATATGTAAGGGGTGTAGGGAAAACTGATACCCCTTTTGTGTGTTTACAATCTTCAGATGTTAATCTCTACCAGAAAGTACCTTCAAAAATTACACAACCCCGGCTTCTCCGGAGATGAAACTGTTTCCGGAGGGACCGACCTCATAATTACAATTCCTTGTTATAACGAACCCGATATACAAGAAACCATACAAAGTTTGTTTGCCTGTGATCAACCTGCCTGTGATGTTGAAGTTCTTGTTTTAGTCAATGCTTATGAACATACTCCGAACCACATTTTGTCAGTAAATGAATCTTCCTATGCCGGATTAAAAGATTTTGCGAAGAAATATAATACCCATCATTTTAAAATCATACCTCTATATACGGATTGTCTTTCCGGAAAACAAACCGGAGCGGGAATTCCTCGTAAGATATTGATGGATGAGGCTTTGCGTCGTTTGGTCTCCATAGATAACGAATCAGGAATCATTGTTTCTTTGGATGCCGATTGTACTGTAGACTCGAATTATCTGACAGAGATATACAAGGCTTTCCATGACAATGACAAATTATGTGCAGCAACCATTGCCTTTCATCATCCGGTGACGCATCTTTCCGAAAACGATCCTTTAAGGATAGCTGCAGAATCTTATGAAATGTATCTGCATTATTATCGTTTGGCATTGGAATATTGCGGTTATCCTTATCCTTATTATACGATTGGTTCTGCGATGGCTTTCAGGGCTTCTGTTTATACCCGTGCCGGAGGGATGGGGAAGCAGTCGGCCGGAGAAGATTTTTATTTCTTACAAAAAGTTTTTCCTTTGGGAGAGATCAAACATATTGATACTACAAAAGTTTATCCTGCAGCCCGTTTTTCAGACAGGGTGCCATTCGGAACGGGTCCGGCTCTTCAGAAAATGGTATCGGAAAATCAGTTATTCAAAAAGACCTATTCTCTTGAATCTTTTCTGGCTTTGAAATTGTTTTTTAGTCGGATGTTGGATACTTATGAATCCGACATTTCCGAAATTGCTGATATACTTACATCACTTCCTGTTTATTTACAGGAGTTTTTAAAAGAAGATCATTTCCTCGAACATTTAGGAGAAATCAGGTCCAACGTCTCCTCTTTTTCTTTTTTTAAGAAACGCTTTTTCCATTATTTCAATGCATTCAAAATTGTCAAATACTTGAATTTTGTGCATCCGGAAAAAATATCCTTGCGAGAGGTTAGGGGGGAGGCTGAGAAATTGGCAGAGTGTATTACCTCCCAACAGATATAAATTTGCAATCAATAGTTTTCCAATAACCAGATACGAAGAAAACGGTCATAAATTTGATAAATTCCCAGTTCATGTGTTACAAAATCCTTTTCCAATAATCCTTTCAATCCAGCCTGTACAGAACTGGCGGAAACCAGTTTGTATTTTTTGATAAAATTACCGGAAGTGACAGCACTCGCTTTCCCTTCTTTTGCAATAGCAATCAATAGTTCTTTTTGTTTTTCCGGTAATCGGAAAAGTATTTCCGAATAAGCATATTGATATGATTCTATGATGTTTAATAAGGCTTCCGGAATCATATCTTCATTACATTGTGTGTTGGGAGCTGTCATATTATACAAAACATGTAACATCTTTTGCATATACCAGGTTACGCCTTCAAATTGTTCGTAGATAGATATGATAGTTTCATCGGTTATTTGTTTTTGGTTGACTTTAAAGTGATACTTAGCGAAAGTTGTATATGCTTTTATATCAATACTTTTCAAGTGCATTATAGATACACTCTGATAGAAAGGCCGGGATGGACTGAGGAATATATTCCCCATAGTATGTCGCTGACTTCCTGCAAAAATAAAGTGAGCATTATTACAATGCTGAATGTATGTTCTCAGGACAGCTTCAATACTTTTCTCCGGATAAGAAGATATCTGTTGGAATTCATCAATTGCAATCAGACATGGTTTGTTTGCAGACGACAAATATTTAAATATTTCATCCAATGTTGTTTCCGGAGTATGAATATCACCCAGTCCCAAATTAAAAATAGGATTTCCATTGATATCAAAATAAAAACCGGCTTGTAAAGATTTGACAGTATTCCAGAATTCCTCTAAGGCTTTCTTTCCCAGAGGTCTTAAACCATCCATGATTATTTTGCTCAAAGAGAAAATAAAATCACGCAGTGACTTGGTTGCATATATGTCAATGAAAAAAGTATAGTATTTTTTACTGATTTCTTTGGATTGAAAACAATGTTGTATGAGTCCTGTTTTTCCCATCCTCCGGGTAGAGATAAGCACCAGGTTGTTGCCGTTTATTACTTCCTGAATCAACTTTTTGCGTTCTTCTTTTCGGTCACAGAAATATTCTCCTGATATATAACCGCTTGTTATGAATGGGTTTGTAATTTTTTTCATTTGTAATTTTATTATGATATAATAATGCAAAGATAATAATTATAAGATAATAAATGCATAAATGAAAGAAAATTTTGATGTGGATTATAATATTTTTGAGAATTTGTTTGTAGTGTTTCTTTAAAATTAAAACGGTGTACAGCTAATTATCACTGTACACCGTTTTTCTATAGATTCAAATTTTTATTCGGGGAGTTACTCTGCAGCCACTTCTTCGAAGTTCATAGCAGCCATTCTCTTATACCCATTCAAACGCCATTTGGCATTTTCTTCGGTTATACGGAACAGTTCTTTGGCTTCTTCAGGATATTGTTTCATCAAAGAAGAGAAACGAACTTCGTTTTTGAGGAAATCCTGGAATTTAGTCCAATCCGGTTCTTTGGAATCTAATTGGAACGGATTCTTTCCTTCGGCTTCGAGTCTTGGATCGAAACGCCACAAGTGCCAGTATCCACATTCCACAGCAGATTTTTGTTCGGATTGAGCTTTACCCATACCGCTTCTCAAACCATGGTTGATACATGGAGAGTAGGCAATCACGATGGATGGTCCGTCGTATGCTTCTGCTTCACGGATGGCTTTCAATGTTTGCGCCTGGTTAGCTCCCATAGCAATTTGAGCAACATATACATAGCCATAAGTGGTTGCGATCATACCCAAATCTTTTTTGCGGATACGTTTTCCGGCTGCGGCGAATTTAGCAACAGCTCCTACCGGAGTAGATTTGGAAGATTGACCTCCTGTGTTGGAGTAAACTTCAGTATCTACTACTAAAATATTTACATTCTGACCGGAAGCTATTACGTGGTCTAATCCACCGAAACCGATATCATATGCCCAACCGTCACCACCAATGATCCATTGTGAACGTTTTACGAAGAAATGTTTCAGTTCTGCCAATTGTTTACAGGTGTCGCATGTGCATTTTTCAACCATCGGAATCAATTTGTCAGCTACCTCACGGGTTACTGCATAGTTATTACGATTATCGATCCATTGTTGGAACAATGCTTTCATTTCGTCAGAGCAGCAATCGCAAGACAAACCTTCTTTCATCAGGCGTTCAACGCGGTCGCGCATTACTTCCGAACCAATGTTCATACCCAGACCATATTCGGCATTGTCTTCGAACAATGAGTTAGCCCAAGCTACGCCATGTCCTTCTGCATTTTTTGTATAAGGAGTAGAAGGTGCTGATCCGGAATAGATAGAAGTACAACCGGTTGCATTAGCTACCATTTGGTGGTCTCCGAACAATTGAGAAATCAATTTGACATAAGGAGTCTCACCACAACCTGCGCAAGCTCCGGAGAACTCAAACAAGGGTGTTGCGAATTGAGAGTTCTTCACATTCAAAGAAGTATCTACCAGATTTTGTTTTGATTTTACTTCTTTTGAACAGAAATCCCAGTTTTTCTGATTTTCATATTGTGTTTCGATTGGCATCATTTGCAATGCTTTGCCGTTTTTGTTACCCGGACAAACATCAGGACAGTTGCCGCAACCCATACAGTCGAGTACATCAACCTGGATACGGAATTGAGTTCCTTCGAATTGTTTTCCCTGGGTTTTCAATGTAACCAAATCTTTCGGTGCTTTGGCTTGTTCTTCAGCATCGAGTACGAACGGACGGATAGCCGCGTGAGGACAAACATAAGCGCATTGGTTACACTGGATACAGTTTTCAGGAATCCAAACCGGAACATGACTGGCTACACCACGTTTTTCGAATGCAGCAGTACCCTGATCCCAGGTTCCGTCTTCGCGACCTTTGAATGCAGATACAGGAAGATCATCTCCAGCCTGAGCATTGATCGGACGAACTACTTTAGCGATAAATTCAGGGACGTTTGTGTCTGCTTTTTCAGCTTCTAATTGAATGTTAGCCCATTCTGCCGGAACTTCGATCTTTACTACATCACCACCGCGGTCAACAGCAGCATAGTTCATATTAACAATATCTTCTCCTTTTTTACCGTAAGATTTGACGATAAATTTCTTCATTTGTTCCACAGCCAATTCGTAAGGAATAACACCGGTAATTTTGAAGAATGCAGATTGAAGAATTGTATTGGTTCTGTTACCCAAACCGATTTCTTCGGCAATACCTGTAGCATTGATGGTATAGAAATTGATTTTATTAACAGCCAAATATTTTTTTACATTATCCGGAAGATTTTTTTTCACTTCTTCGGTATTCCAGATGGTGTTTAAAAGGAATGTACCTCCTTTTTTCAAACCTTTGGTTACATCATACAAACGAAGATAGGCTTGTACGTGACATGCAACGAAGTCAGGAGTATTTACCAAATAAGTTGAACGGATAGGATTGTCACCGAAACGCAAATGCGAACAAGTGAAACCTCCTGATTTTTTGGAGTCGTAAGCAAAGTAAGCTTGTGAATATTTATCTGTGTTGTCTCCGATGATTTTGATAGAGTTTTTATTAGCTCCTACTGTACCATCTGCTCCTAATCCGTAGAATTTAGCTTCGAAAGGACCTCCGTCGAATACCAATTCTTCTTTTTGAGGAAGAGAAGTGAAAGTAACATCATCTACAATACCGATAGTGAAACCATTTTTAGGTTCAGGTAATGACAAGTTTTCGTAAACCGCCAAAATTTGAGCAGGGGTAGTATCTTTAGAAGATAAACCGTAGCGGCCACCTACAATGGTAGGTTCGTCTTTTGAACCATAGAAACAGTCTTTTACGTCCAAATAAAGTGGTTCGCCGGTTGCCCCCGGTTCTTTAGTCCTGTCTAATACAGCGATACGTTTGGCGGTTTTAGGAACAGCGGCCAGAAAATGTTTCGCAGAGAATGGACGATACAAGTGAACGGCAACCAATCCTACTTTTTCTCCCTTTCCATTCAAATAATCGATTGTTTCTTTGATAGCTTCCGTAACAGAACCCATAGCGATGATTACACGATCAGCATCAGCCGCACCGTAATAATCGAACAGGCCATATTTGCGTCCGACTAAAGCGCTCAATTGATTTACATACTCATCAACAATAGCAACTACTTCATTGTAATATACATTAGAAGCTTCACGAGCCTGGAAATAAATATCAGGATTTTGTGCTGTTCCACGAGCTACCGGATTTTCAGGATTCAATGCCCGTTGACGGAATTCAGCCAATGCTTTCTGATCGATCAGTGGAGCCAGGTCTTCATTTTCCAGCATTTCGATTTTTTGGATTTCGTGTGAAGTCCGGAAACCGTCAAAGAAATGAACGAAAGGCACACGAGATTTAATTGCTGCCAAATGAGCAACAGCAGCCAGATCCATTACTTCCTGAACAGAACCTGTGGCAAACATGGCACATCCGGTCTGGCGAACAGCCATTACGTCCTGATGGTCACCAAAAATAGAAAGTGCATGAGAGGCTAAAGCACGGGCAGATACATGGTAAACACCCGGAAGCAATTCTCCTGCGACCTTATACATGTTAGGAACCATTAACAGCAAACCTTGGGAAGCAGTAAATGTGGTTGATAAGGTACCTGCCTGTAATGAACCATGCATTGCACCGGCAGCACCTGCTTCAGATTGCATTTCATCTACACGGACTTTTTCGCCGAAAATATTTTTTCTTCCGGCAGCAGCCCATTCATCAACATATTCAGCCATAGTTGATGAGGGTGTGATAGGATAGATCGACGCTGTTTCGCTGAACATATAAGCGATATGTGCAGCAGCCTGATTACCATCACATGTTAAGAACTTTTTTGTTTTAGCCATAATCATCTTTTTTATTATCAGAAATTTGTAAGTTCTCTTTTTTTAGTTAAGAGTTTTTTTGCATAAGCTAACTTTTAACTCTTAATTCTTAACTTTCAGTATAAAAATCCAAACAACCAGAGTGGAATCTTATTTTTTTCTCCCATTTCCATTCCATCCACAGCATAAAATATGCCAGAGTTGTTTTTTACCTTGAAAATATTTTCTTCTATCTTGAAATTATATTGATTATCCACCAGAAAATGTGCTCCTTTTTCTCCGATATTTACCTTGTAGTCTTTGTGTATCTGGCTACAAAAATAGGTTTCTATCAAAGGTTGCCTGTCAAAACTTGTAAGGCATATGGGGAAGAGCAGATTGGTATTTTGCATATATACCATGGCTGGTTTTTTCGGAAAATCTTCACCCTGGATATATAACATATTAATCAACCGGGCATCCTTGAGATACTTCATATAATTCATGACCGTTGCCCGGGAAGTTTCTATTTCCTGTGACAATTGGCTGATATTAGGAGTATGAGGACCTGCACTTGCCAGTAAATACAATAACTTTCTTAACTTTGGCAAATAACTTTGTTCTATTTGCTTAATGGACAAGACATCCACTTCCAGCATCATGTTGATGGTTTTTAGCAGGTTTTCCGAAAAATTTCTTTTTTCAAGGAAAAACGGATAATAACCATGGTGAATGTAGTCCTGAAGATAAGCCAAGGGTTTTACCCGGTGGCAAATTTCTTTGGCGATTCTTTGATGATCCCGGATGATTTCTTCCAGACTGTATGGGCGAAATTTTTTTTCAGCCATCAGGTTGATAAATTCCCTGAATGAAAACCCTCGCAGGTTATATGAAATTACTTTTCCGGAAAGATCAGGATTTTCTTCTTTCAAACGCATGACGGAAGATCCGGTAAAAACAATCTTCAGATCTGGGTAATTATCATAACAATACTTTAGTTCTTTAGACCAGTCAGGGTATTTGAATACCTGATCGATCAGTAAAACTTTACCACCCATCATGCGGAACTCATTGGCAAAATCCATCAATTTTTTTTCCGTAAAATAAAAATGATTGAGATTGATATACAAACATTCTTTATTTTCAGAACCAAAATTTTCTTTGGCATATTGCAACAAAAAGGTGGTTTTTCCCACACCACGGGAGCCTTTGATACCAATCAACCTGTCACTCCAGTTGATTGTTTGCATCAATTCTCTGTTGATAGGAGAATTAACATGCTCTACTAAATATTGATGTGTTCTGAAAAATGCGTCCACGCGTTTTTAAATTAGCTTGCAAATATACAATATATTATCTTGAATTGCAAACTGGAGATGGCAATTTAATTGATAATAACCAATTATCAATTGTTTAGTTTTCCAGGAATTCGAATTTGTATATTTTTAGTAAGATGAGAAAGGCGGAGATCAGGAGTGGCCCGAAAATAATGCCCCAGAAACCAAAGAGGTTTAATCCTAAGATAATACCGAACACGGTAATCAGGGGGTGTACTTTGGCAAATTTATTCAGGAAAAAGATGCGGATCACATTGTCGATATTGGTGATAATCAGTAATCCGTAGGCTATCAAGCCGATTCCCATCCAGATATCATTGCTTAGCATGACAAAAAGACTCAAAGGGAACCAGATAATGGAAGTTCCTAAAATAGGAACGATTCCGAAAAAACCAGTCAGAGTTCCCCAGACTACCGGATTTTTCAGTCCGAAGAACCAGTATCCCAGACTGGCAAAACAGGCTTGTATAAATATAATCAAAGGAATGCCTATGGCATTACTGATGACCATGTTGCTTGCATCTTCTTTTAGCAATTGAGTACTCCGGGGAGATAACGGAACCATTTTTTCCAGTGTATTTTCCATCTCTTCACCACCTTGTAACAGGAAGAAGAGAATGAAGATCATCATGATAAAATTAGAAATGACACTATTGGTCAGATTGAATATATTGGGTAATAAGGATGATAAACCCTGGATCAATCGGTCATTCATTTCCTTGGAAAAAATGTTGTAACCAAATCTTTGCAGCAAAAGGTCGTGTAAACGGTTGACTGTGTCCATGATTACCTGCGGACTGAAATCTTTCAACTGCATAAAACTTGTTCCGAAAATCACTGCTCCAATAGAGACGAAAATCATTACTGTTAGAGTTAACAGGGAAATATTCGCAACTACCGGTGGCCATTTCTTCTTTGAAACGAGGTAAAGATAAGGCTTTCTCAAAAGCATGTAGAAAGTAAAAGCTCCCAAAATAGAACTAATAAAAAAATTTAGTTCTTTGGTAAACAAGATGATAAGGAAAAGTAATAAAAATACAAATCCTACCTGTCGTATGCTCTCATTGAGTTGTTTTCCGTGCATAGGCTGTTATTTATTGAAATACAAATCCAGTATTTGTTTAGCAGCCATAAAAGAACTGATTTTTCCATTCAGGACATCCTGTTCTTTTCCTTTTAATGTGTCGGCAATCAATTGATTGTGGTAAAAATTGGATTTTAATTGTTCATTGATACTTTCATACATCCAGTATTTGGATTGTTCGTTCCGGTTATGTTGAAAATATCCGTTGTTTTGTGTAAAATCCATATATTCGTAAACCATGTCCCATATGGCTTTGATTCCCTTCTCGTAGAATCCGGAATAGGTCATAACCTGTGCTGTCCAGCCCGAATCGGCAGGAGGAAAAAGATGTAGAGCATTTCTGAATTGGGTAGCGGCGAGCTCGGCAGGTTTGATGTTATCTCCGTCGGCTTTATTGATAATAATACCATCGGCCATTTCCATGATTCCCCGTTTGATACCTTGCAGTTCATCACCTGTTCCCGCCAATTGTATCAACAGTAAAAAATCGACCATGGAATGTACGGCAGTTTCCGATTGTCCGACACCTACTGTTTCCACAAAAATGGTATCAAATCCTGCAGCTTCACATAAAATGATGGATTCCCGCGTTTTACGGGCAACACCACCCAATGAACCGGCAGATGCGGATGGGCGGATAAAGACATTTTTTTCTCTGGATAGCTGTTCCATCCTGGTCTTATCGCCCAGTATACTTCCTTTAGACCGTTCGCTACTTGGATCGATGGCCAATACCGCCAGTTTTTTCTTTCTATCCCGGATCAGGTGCATGCCGAATGCATCGATAGATGTACTTTTCCCGGCTCCAGGTACTCCGGTGATACCTATTCTTATAGAATTTCCTGCGTAAGGCAGGCATTTTTCAATGACTTCCTGTGCTGTTTGCTGGTGTTCGTATCTGGAACTTTCAACCAATGTAACAGCCTGGCTGAGAATCGTGATATTTCCTTTGATGATCCCTTCGACATATTCAGCAGGGGTATATGTCTTCCGTTGCAGGCGTTTTCTTTCCTCCAGATAAGGGTTAACAGAAGGAGGCTGAGAAATTCCCTTATTAACCGATAGTCCCGGATAGTCCGGATCATTTTCAGGATGTCGCATGTAAAATTATTTATCTACAGAAATACTTACCCGTACCCTTTTCAGCGAATTTTTAGGATCATTGGATGCTACCTCGATATATCCGGCAGCATTATTGGATAACTCTTTTTCGTTAATTTTCACTAGAAATGTCTGTGACTTTCCCGGTTTGATTTCTTTTTTACCACCCGGAATTAAAAAAGCATTGGAAGTAGTTTTGATATTATGGATAAGCAAATTGCTTTTTCCGTTGTTGGTAATTGTAAGTGTTTTTGTTTTTTCGCTTTTGATATTATCGAAATTCATGGATGCCGGATCAATACCAATTACAGGAGCATTGTTAAGCTGAGTCTCCGTCATCTTACTGAAGTCTTCCGATACGATTGAGAAAACAGTTATAGGTTTATTTTCATTCTTTTTCCCATTGATAATCAGATTGAAGTCACTTTTAACACTACCGAAATCATTGACTTTGCTTCCTACATAAGTGATCTTAATCACACCGGATGCTCCGGTTGGGATCGATTGCGGAAAAGTGTTTGCAATAATATATGCAGGAAGTCCTGCAAATCCGATGGTAAGCGGACCACTTCCCTGATTATATATTTCAATACTTTCGGAGCGGGTTTCCGTATTCTTTATATTATTAAAAACAACACTACTCTTTTTTAAACGCAAATCCCCCATTTCTGAGGGATATGCTGCTTCCGGCGCCTGTACCTCCGGGATTACGTCTCCTTTGATTGTAAGGATGTAAGCCCCTTCTTTGGCATTGGTGTATACGGAAATTGTCTTGGAAAAAGGACCCGGACGACCTTTGGCTCCATAGGTAGCTTTCACAGTACCTGTAGCTCCCGGAGCAATCGGTTCTTTGGTCCATTCAGGAGTAGTACATCCGCAGGATGCGGTAACCCGGCTGATCACCAACGGTGCATTTCCTGTATTCTTGATAATGAAATCACAACTTACGTTTCCGTCTTTTTCGGCAATTTTACCAAAATCATATACGGTTTTTTCTACGGTGATTTCGGCTTTTTGAGCAAATGTCATTGAAATGCTCATCAGTAAACACAAGGCTAAAAATCCAATCTTTTTCATACTTTCTTACATTAAATTGAAGATTTTTATGGGTCAAATAATCAATCGCTTTAACCTAAGTACTAGTTTTTCAGCGTATTAATTGATTGGCACACTTTATTAAACGCTGCAAAGTTACTAAAAATACTGTGAAAAGATTTCTAAATACATGAAATATATCTAAATTTGCAGCGTTTAATTTTATAATATAAAAAGCTTTATGACAACAACCTGGATTATTATTGGAGTTGCAGTATTATTGGTATTGTATCTTATTAGTTTGTATAACCGTTTGGTAAAATATCGCAATACGCGTGAAAATGCTTTTGCTGATATTGATGTGCAGCTAAAACAGCGTCACGATTTAATACCTCAATTAGTGGAAGCTGTAAAAGGGTATATGAAACATGAAAATGAAACATTGGTTGAGCTTACAAAAGCACGTACGGCTGCACTTGCTGCTCAAACCATTGATGATAAAATTGATGCGGAAAATCGTCTTTCAGCTGCATTGAATGGATTGAAAGTGTCGGTAGAAGCATATCCGGATCTGAAAGCAAGTCAGAATTTTATGCATTTGCAGGGAGAAATCGGTGATGTGGAAAATAAATTGGCTGCATCCCGTCGTTTCTTTAATTCTGCAACAAAAGAATATAACAATGCGGTAGAAACGTTTCCGGCTAATATTATTTCCGGAATGTTTGGTTTCCGCAGGGAAAAAATGTTTGATTTGGGTGAACAACAACGGGTTCAGTTGGAACAGGCCCCTACATTAGGTTTTAATTGATTGTAATATATGGAATACTTAGGTATCCAGTCACAGATACGGAGAAATAATGTTCGCTCTACCGCTTTGCTGATATTGTTTCCCTGTCTGGTGTTATTACTTACATGGCTTTTCTTTTTTATTCTGATCCATATGAGTGGTTATCAGGATGAGAATGGTTCATATGTTACAAACGATACCCTGGCAATGGTCAATGCGCTTGCCGTTCCTGTTATTCCCTGGGTAATGGGAGCTTGTGCTGTTTGGTTTATCATAGCATATTTTATCAATACGTCTATGATCAAGAATTCAGTACATGCCCATTCGTTGACACGAAAGGAAAATATGCGGGTCTATAATTTAGTAGAAAACCTGTGTATTTCCCAGGGAATAAAAATGCCAAAATTGAATGTGGTGGAAGACAATTCCCTGAATGCTTTTGCCAGTGGTATTAATGATAGAACCTATACAATCACCCTTACCCGCGGAATAATCAATAAGTTGGGAGATGATGAGTTGGAAGGCGTTATCGCACACGAACTTTCCCATATAAGAAATCGGGATGTCCGTCTGTTGATCGTTTCCATCATCTTTGTAGGTATATTCGCATTCCTGGCGCAATTGCTTTTAAGAAGCTTAGTCCGAAGCCGGAAAGATAAAGCAACAGCAATGATTATCATCGCATTGATCCTTGCGGCTTTAGGTTATTTAATCAGTTCCCTGATACGTTTCGCCATTTCCCGTAAAAGAGAATTTATGGCAGATGCCGGTGCTGCACAAATGACCAGGAACCCTTTAGCTTTAGCTTCTGCATTACGTAAAATATCCGGAGATAATGAAATAGAATCCCTGACACGGGATGATGTAGCTCAACTTTTCATCGAACATGGCGTTAAATCCGGCGGATTTGTAGGCCGTCTGTTTGCTACGCATCCACCGATTCAGGATCGGATTCGGGTTTTGGAACAGTTCTAGGTAAATTACGAATTATGAATTACGAATTGAAAACTATTTTCTGGCGTAAGCTAATTTGTAATTTATAATTCGTAATTCGTAATTTCTAATTCGTAATTTCTAAAGCAGGTTTGCTGCTAACTCGGCCAACTGGCTTCTCTCTCCTTTCAGCAAGTTGACATGTGCAAATAAATCCTGTCCTTTCATTTTGTCGATCATATAAGCAAGACCGTTTGATTGGGAATCTAAATAAGGCGAATCGATTTGTTGGATATCGCCGGTAAAAATCATTTTTGTTCCTTCTCCTGCACGGGTAATAATTGTTTTGATTTCGTTGGGAGTCAGGTTTTGTGCTTCATCTACGATACAATAAGTTTCAGAAAGACTTCGTCCGCGGATGTAAGCCAGGGCTTCTATCACCAACCTGTTTTCTTTTTGCATTTCTTCCACCTTTTTCCATTCTCCGCTTCCGGGAGGAAATTGGGCTTTAATGACATTCAGATTATCAAAAAGTGGTTGCATATAAGGAGCTATTTTTTGTTGTTCATCTCCGGGAAGATAGCCTAAATCTTTATTTGCCAGGGCAACAATAGGCCGGGCTAATAGAATTTGATTGTAAGCATTGCTCTGTTTTAGAGCAGAAGCCAGGGCAATTAATGTTTTTCCGGTTCCCGCTTTACCTGTAATTCCGACTAATTTGATATCCGGATCATTCAAGATGTCGAAAGCAAAACTTTGTTCCGCATTTCTTGGTGTGATACCATAATTGGATTCTTTGGTGATCTTTTTTATTTTATCGGTAAAAGGATTGTATCTGACCAATACTGAATTCCGGCTGCTTTTCAGGATAAAACAATCGTTGGGTTCTAATTTATCTTTGAATTCGAGAAGACTGGCATCAATTCCTTCTGACGACTTGTATATATTGTCGATTAAATCTCCGTCAATATCTTCATAGATATCTTGTTGTTTTTCTAACTGATTGATATCAAAAACTTTGTCTGTGATATAGTCTTCTACCAGAATACCCAGGGACCGGGCTTTCATACGCATATTGATATCTTTGGTAACCAGTATGGTTTTCATTTTCGGATGACTTTCTGCAACATACATCGTACAGGAAAGTATCCGGTGATCGGATGTTTTTTCAGGAAATGACAAGGCAATCTTTTCGTTATATTTATCGCCGGTTACAATATAAAGCGTTCCTCTTCCCGGACCTAAAGAAGAGCCTTTCAGAGGAAGGTCTCCATTGGTAATAATATCCAGTTCCCTGATAAATTCCCGTGCATTGTAATTGATTTGATCACTTCCTTTTTTGAAGCGATCCAATTCCTCCAACACTATAATAGGCAGGTAGATATCATTTTCCTGAAAGCTCTCCAGACATTTATAATCATGAAGAATGACGTTAGTATCCAGAACGAAATTTTTCTTATGGCTCATGTTTTTTCAATTTATTTGTTGATATTTGTATTTTCAATCCTCAAAGTTATGAATTATCCCGAAACATTGTCCTATCTATACAACAGCACTCCTGTTTTTCAGCATGTCGGAGCTTCTGCATATAAAGAAGGTTTGGATAACAGCCTGGCATTGGATGCTTACCTTCATCATCCGCATCGTTCATACTCAACGATCCATGTTGGTGGTACTAATGGTAAGGGTTCGACATCGCATTTGCTGGCCTCTGTTTTACAACAATCCAACCTTCGTGTTGGTTTATATACTTCTCCGCATTTACTGGATTTCAGGGAACGGATAAGGGTAGACGGACAAATGATTCCGGAACAGTATGTAGTGGATTTTGTAGCTGTTCATCGTCCGTTTTTTGAAAAAATCCATCCTTCTTTTTTTGAGCTGACAATGAGTATGGCTTTTGACTATTTTGCTCATTGTAAAGTAGATGTGGCTGTTGTAGAGGTTGGCCTTGGGGGCCGTTTAGATAGTACGAATATCATTTCTCCGCTTTTATCCGTCATTACGAATATCAGTTTCGACCATATGAATTTTCTGGGAGATACTTTGGAAAAAATTGCAGGAGAAAAAGCCGGAATCATTAAAGCCGGAATACCGGTAGTGATAGGAGAGGCAGAAGGCGATGTCCGGAAAGTTTTTGAAGAAAAAGCCCGGGAAACCGTTTCCCGGATTGTTTTTGCAGAAGATGAAGAACCGGTAAAGAAAGCGGAACTTCTTCCAAATGGTAAATGGCTGTTTCAAACAGAAGCATATCCTGATTTAGTGGGGGAATTGGGTGGTCTGGTACAGGAAAAAAATGCAGCAACAGTACTCTGTGCTGTCAAAGAATTACAGCAAACATTCCGGATTCCGGATGAAGCCGTATATCAGGGATTCGCCCGTGTTGTGGAAATTTCCGGTCTACACGGCCGTTGGCAGATAGTGCAGGAATCTCCCAAAATAATCCTGGATACCGGGCATAATGAAGCTGGTATTGCACAAATTGTTGATCAATTGAAACAGGAAAAGTATCAGCATTTACATATTATTATAGGTGTGGTAAAAGATAAGGATATTGATGCTATTTTAAAATTACTCCCCCGGGAAGCTACTTACTATTTTACCAAAGCACAAATTCCCCGGTCACTTCCGGAGGAAGAGTTGAAAGCTAAAGCAGAACAGGAATGTTTGCATGGGGAATCATATCCGACAGTTTCGGAAGCCATAGAAACTGCTCGTAAACAAGCTTCTCCTGATGATCTGATATTTGTGGGCGGGAGTAATTTTGTGGTTGCAGATGCACTTGCTGTTTTTAATAAATTGTAGTCAATTGATCTTATACAATTGAACCACTTCTCTTACTTCGTTATACCGGTTAGGCGTTTCTTCCAGCAAGGTAAACTTATATTGATCACCGTACTTCGATTTCATTCTTTCTATTGTAGAAGAAGCTGCCAGAAAGAATCCGTCTTTCGGTAAAACTTTTTCAAAATTCTGAAGAGAATTATGCATATAAAAATTCGGACCATAAAGGTTGGTATAAACCAGCAAATCATTCATTACATACACATTGTTTTCCGTCAGCGGATATTTTTCTTTTATTTCAGTAATAAAAGGTTTGAGTGATGTGCCATCTTTGAATGCCGGTAAAATCGTACCGTCCAACAATAGGTTCATCGTGAAATATAATCCGAAAACAGTATACAGGAGTTTCAGGTTATTTTTCTTTCTTAGATAATCGAAAACGACAAATACGGAATAGAGTAATGCAAACAGTAAAATAATATATATGAATGTTGGTTTTGCTAAGGCTTCTCCGATGAGTCCGCTATCATATAATGTTTTTCCTTTGACTGCTAAGGAAGTCATTATATCTTGTATGTGAATTACCTGTAGTAAGGTAAAAACACAGATAACACTTATCAAACCAATTAAACTTGCCGAAAATACAGCAAAAAAACGATTTACTTTAGGGTGATATTCAGCAATGTAAATCAGGTATTGTGACAAAAATATGGCAATAAATGGGTAAACAGGCATCAGGTACACACTTCTTTTGCCTTCCGGAATACAGTAAAATACAAAAATAATCACACTGGCAACAATGGAGAATAGTTTGATCTTATCCATTGATAAAAAGTTTTTCCACAAAGTCTTGATTCCCGGAATCCGGAGGGAATATTTTAGTCCGAATAGAGAGAACAAAAGCATAAGAGTCCACGGGATAAAACCTGCAATCAAGGTGATGAAGTTATACCAGACAGGTTCTTCATGTCCGAGGTTATACCGGATTTCAAGATTGTCACTACTCAGGAACCTTCCGAAATTTTCTGCCCATACCACATCTAAAAATGCATCACCACCTTGTTTATACGCCAGATAATACCAAATAAGTAAAGGTATGATTGAAATCAATGCAAGAAGGCCCAGTTTCCAGACTATTTTCCAGAAATTAAATTTAATGAGTAGCAGATAAATACCAAAAACGAGTAGCGGAAGTATAATTCCCACAGGTCCTTTGACTAATGCGGCACATCCCAGTAAGACCGGAAGATACCATGGCAGACCTTTCAACTGTTTGTCGTCCCACCACTGATATAACTTGATCAGACCTACGACAATCAAAGCCGTTAGCACCATATCAACCCGGGAAGTCATAGCTGCCCGGTGCAATTCAAAACAAGTAATCAGGATAAGGCAGGCAATAAAAGATTTATGCCCTTTCAGGTGTTTGGCGAAAAAGATAAAACAACACCCGACCATAAAAATGAAAGCAAGAGCCGACGGCAGGCGGGATGTAAAAGGAGTAACTTCTCCTTCCGGCAAAGAAAACAAAGCTATGATCCAATGGGTGAATGGAGGTTTGTATGCAAATTCATCAGCATATACCCTTGGTAATACCCAATTACCTTCTTCCAACATAGAAACAGCTACAGAAGCTTCCCTGGGTTCACCTTTGGTATAATAATCTCCCATCCCAATCCAGGGAAGGACGCTTATGGCAGCAATTAATAAAATTAATACAAGCGGTTTTTGAAGATATAAGCGTTGTAATCCCGGAGTTCTCATAACTTTAATATGTTTAAAGACACAAAGTTAACGGGAATTTTGAAAGAAAGTAAAGTTGTGGTATTAAAAAAACTAAAAGGGGGAGAGAGAAATTTTGAATTTTGAATTATGAATTTTGAATTTTTTAGTGCGTAAGCCAATTCAAAATTCATAATTCAAAATCAATGTCGTTTAGTTAAGCTATAACTTCTTCTTATTCATATAATAAACTTTTTTAGTTTTGTGATTTCTGGGATTAGCTCTTCCCGGCCTTATGATTTCGCAGGTTTTCATCATCAGTTCGTCAAAAGCCTTCAAGG
>JAVBMQ010000236.1:0-18482 GCA_031552335.1 Bacteroidales bacterium
TTGAATTGCCCAAGTTTCGGAAAGAGGTTGCTGAACTAAAAACCAATATGGATCGCTGGTTGTTTTGTCTGAAGAATCTGTCAAAATTAGATTCCCGTCCGCCGGAAGTACAGGGAAAGATATTTGAAATGCTGTTTAAAGCAGCAGAAATACAACAACTAAAAGAAACTGAGATGGAAAAGTATAGGAAAAGCATACTGGAGTATAATGATGTCAGGGAAGTTGCTGACTTTGCTAAGGAAGAAGGTCTGCTTGAAGGCTTGGAAAGAGGACATGCCGAAGGTTTAGAAGAAGGGATCGAAAAAGAAAAAATAACAATCGCCCGCAATTGCTTGAAAGAAAGTCTTCCTGTTGAAACAATCCAAAAAATAACCGGTTTGACAATCGAACAGATTAATGCATTAAAATGAATTTTAAGCTAACAGACTTATAATTGCAGGAATAAAATCGTATATTCCTGCATTTTTTTACAGTCTATCACCAAATAAAATATTTCTCTATTCAAAAAGCTAATTCCTAAAAAATGAAAAACATGAAAAACAACCTACCTCTTCTCTACTTACTTTCACTTATCCGCCTATCATTCTTTGGGATATCCTGCACATAAAATAATAAAGCAATATGCCCAGAACCCCAAATCAAACAGGGAATAGCCAAAGTATCAGGCAAAATTACAGGAGAACAATGCAAAGAAAGAGAAGTAAATCCGATTGTAGAACTAATTATTCCTCACCCTGTTAGCGGAGAGATAGTGACATTTCAAACAATATTGAATAAAAATTACACTTTTTATTTTGAGGTTCCGGTTGAATGTGACTACAACATTGGGCGTATAGTCTCAGACATGTTTGAAGGTTATATTAGTCTGGTGTCAGGAGAAGAAACAAAATTAGAAATTACAATTAGTGAAACAGGAAAAACCAGTATAAATCAAACAAGTAGTCTTCAGTTGAGTTCATATGATATCACCAATAGAGCTGATGTATCCTTAGAAATGTTATATTCCGGATCATTTCCAACTGAAACATTTTACACAATGGATACAAACGAATTCGCAGATTGCATAATTGAAAGACTAAAGAAAAAAATAGAGATACCCGCCAATGATTCATTATTGTCTGAACATGTAAAAATATGGATCTCAAATGAATGTAAATTGTTCATTCTTAACACTCGTCTCCTGGATTATAAGAGTTTGTTTTATGATCTGTTAGTTACCAATGCTTATGCAGAACAATTCAACAACGAATCAAGACCTCTATCAGAAAAACAAATAGAAAATATCAATCGATATTTTAAAAATAAAGAAATCGTTAAAATCCTGTTGGCTAAAAATGATGAAGTTATAAAATTAGATGGAAACAAAAAATTCTTTGAATTGAAAATCAATGAAACTCCAAAAGTTCCTAAAGAACTATTAATGGCAGAAATCATTTCCAAATATTCTGATAAGGTTGTAATTGTTGATTTCTGGGCAACCTGGTGTGCACCTTGTTTGGAAGGAATAAAAAGACAAGACAAAATAAAGGATGAAGTTAAAGGCAAAGAGGTTATTTTTGTATACATCACAAATTCTTCTTCCCCTCATGAATTATGGGAAAAGAAAATCATTGGAATCGGAGGTGAACAGTATTATTTAAATGAAGAAGAGTGGGAATACCTGACAGATAATTTAGGATTTGATGCAATCCCTACATGTCTGATTTATGATAAAAAAGGAAAATTATTGCATAAGCATACCGGAATTATGAATAATACTATGGAATTAATCAATAAAGCTTTGTGAAATAAGAAATTTGGACATGTATAATTATTGATATTTTGTAATTCAAAAAAATGAATTTTGTAATTGATCGGTTATAATTGCAGGAATAAAATCGTATATTCCTGCTTTTTTAGCTTAATGCAACCCTCTCTTCAAAAAATCAGATTGATTTTAACATCCCAAAACCAAATACCATACAGATTCCGACCAAATAAAAATTTTCCTGCCAAAAATCCAGATTATTAAAAAATAAATATTACACTTGTTGAAAATTTATTAATTACCACTTGTCAACCATGGAAAATAAGAAGGAGTCTACTACCTTGGATCATAAGATAAAAAACATAAGCCATAAGCTAATGTCTACCGATCTGTCTCACTTACAGATAGGATTGTTTTCCGGTAAGATGGGAATTTGTATCTGCTACTATCACTTGGCCCATAAAACAGGAGATAAGGCATATGAGCATTTTGCGGAAAAGTTATTAGATGAAGTATATTCTAAAGTTCCAAAAACTAATATATTAGACATCGACTCCGGACTGTCCGGAATTGGATGGGGTATCAATTATTTGATTAAAAATAATTTTGTACAGGGAAATGTTAATCATGTATTAAGAGATATTGACGATCAGATTTTTTCAGTGATGAATCTGAATTGGGAAGAAAGAGTTGCAGGAAACAGCCAAAATTTTGTTTTGTTATTGTACTATTTGTATGAGAGATTGAAAGCACAAAAAAAAGGTAGTCCCGATGAATATTTATATCAACAACTCATTATTAAAATAATCAATAGATTGGATGATGAAGTTACCATAAGGGATTGGAAAGAGCACCATTCATTTAACCTGAAATACTTACTACCATCTTATTTATTGATTTTAAGCCGGTTGTTTGAATTAAATTTTTTCAATTATAAAATATCCAAAACCTTTGATGAATTATCTTCTGTTGTATTATCTGCATTTCCATTGTTACACATTCACAGGCTTTGGTTGTTAGTGGGAATTCAATCGGTTTTGGAACAAACATCTATTCCGGCTTGGCAGGAACATGCCACATTATTGTCAAAAAACATTGATCATCAAAAGATAGTATCCAATGAACTGAAAAATAAAAATATACACCTGCATAATGGCCTTTCCGGTTATGTCTTATTATTGAATGTATGGGATAAGTTCAATGATAAAAATCATTTTTCATCGATGAAATCAATTATTTTTGACAAAATAAATACATCTGATTGTTGGAAAGGAGAATTTTCATCAGGCTCCGAATCACCACTTTGGAATGTAGGATTATGGGAAGGATTTTCAGGTATTGCTCTCATGTATCATCTCTTTTTAACTTCTTAACCATATGAAAACAGACCTGAAAGATACCACTTTTCTGATTCCTATAAGAATTGACACAGTCATTCGTTTGGAAAATATAGTCGCTGTAACGCAATTCCTTTTGCGGAATTTCGATTGCCGGATCATGGTTTTAGAAGCCGCACCCTATAACAATGGTGTTTTACAAAAACTACTGAATAAACAAATCGATTATTCTTTTGTGGAAGATTCCGATGGGGTTTTTTACCGGACAAAATATCTCAATCAAATGACTCGAAAAGTGCAAACGCCCTACTTGGGCATTTGGGATGCAGATGTTATTATTCCTAAAAAACAAATAGTAGATTCTATTGAAAAACTACGTTCTGGAAAATTTGATATGGCATATCCATATGGGGGCATATTTTTAGATGTTTCGGATGTGATCCGTAATTATTACATGAAGAAAAAGGATATCAGCATTTTTCAAAAGAATACAGAAAAGATGTATACTGTTTATGGTGAAAATATGACTGGGGGAGCCATATTGGTTAATACAGAACGGTATAAAAAAGCGGGAATGGAAAATGAACGTTTTTATGGGTGGGGACCGGAAGATTTGGAAAGGTATGACCGTTGGAGGAATTTTGGATACAGGATTTTCAGGGCCAAAGGATATTTGTTTCATTTAACACATCCCAGAGGTAAAAACAGTGGAATTCGTAGTAATATGCAGGCGAATAATACTCAACGAGAATTACATATCACGCAGAATAGTTCTCGAGAAGAGATTGAACAATCTATCAATCAATAATCTATTTTTTGATGAATTGATAACATTAAAAAATCTTTTATTTATGGAATATAATGAATTAATTCTCGATATGTTTCAATTGGAATGCAAATTGTTCATGAAAATGAATGCTTATCATTTAATAGAACAAAAATGCAATAAAAAATGCTTCAATTCGAACGAAAGACAACAATTACATATAGATATTCATTATGCCTTTACAAAATTAATTAAGACAATTAAGCAGGCTTGTCCGAGTTTGACCAGCGAAGATATTGTATTTTGCTGTTTGACAAAATTAGGTTTAGAAAACTTGGTGATTGGTCGTTGTATGGGAAGCGTTAGCAAACAAACAGTAAATCAACGAAAATATCGTATCAAAAAGAAAATGAAAGAAGCAAAATGCGATATTTTAATTGATATGATTTTTGCCAATAAATGAAACTAAAATAAAGGAATTTAGAGTGATAATCCTTTCTTTAATGAAGGTATTCAAAATAGCAAATATAGAATAATGGAATCTGCAATCAAACAAAAAATAGACTTAATAGTCGAATGTATTTTTACTAAGATTCAAAAGAAGCAAGAGGAATATTTTGGCTTGTATACTGGTGAGTTCAGAATATTATTATTCCTATTTTATTATTCAAGGTATTCTAAAAATAAAAAGTATAAGTTATTTGCAGAAAATTATGCAGAAAAGTTATTAGAACAACTTACAGAAGAAGTAAAATTACACACTTTTTGCAACAGTTTTTCCGGAATATTGTATTTGTTTGAATTTTTGTATGAGAATGATTTTATAAATATAGATGTTAGTGATATTCAGCCATTACTGGATAATTATTTAATTACTCAAATGAGACAGGATATTCAACAACACAATTATGATTTTATGCATGGCGCTCTGGGAGTTGGACTGTATTTTCTAAAAAAAAGCAATCCCGAGTGTATCCACAAGAAGACAATACTACGATTGAAATAAAAACTAATAATAAAATAAATCCTGATTTCTTCATTTTTTAGAGTTTAATTATTGCAAATTTAAAGTCAGATCATTTCGAGTTTATATAAATTGTTATTTCCAAAGAATTAATTTATTGATTTACAATACATAAATGAAATCTATTGTTATTACAAATAAATAACAGTTAACTTTTATAGAATTAAATTTGTCTAAAATATTTTTTGTGTTTGTAGTCAAGATAATAACATCTAAATTGAATTTAAAATGAAAAAATTAAAAAAATTACAATTGAAAAACCCTATGATCATTGAAAAAGGATTGTCAGTAGAACAACTGTCTAACTTAGATCTGATGAGTTTAATAGGAGGAGCTGGAGGATCTGGATCTGGATCTGGAGGGTCTGGAATATGCGGCGGTGATGCTTGTGGTGCTGCAGGTTGTGGTGGTGCCGCTTGCGGTGGTGCAGGTTGTGCGGGCAATACTTGTGGTGGTGCCGCTTGCGGTGGTGCAGGTTGTGGTGCAGTTGGCTGTGGCGGTAATGGATGTGCTGCTGATATTTGTGCTGCTGATGCGTGTGCTGGTGCTGCCTGTGGGGCTAATGTGTGTGGGGCTAATGTGTGCCCAATTGAATTATGTGCTTTTGATGCGTGTCCTGTTGATGCATGTTTGGTAGACCTTTTCAGGTAATACATAATGAATAACTAACATAGATTTTAGAATTTATTACAATATACCAACAGAAATAGTATTACAGATTAACTGGAATTAAAAGTTTACGTCCGTTTATATATATTAATATTAACACCCGCATATAATTGATAAAAAACAATTATCGGATGTTATGTCCGCCATTCCTTGTTAAAGGCTAGGTAGCAAATAACATCTGGTAGTTGTATTAAAAAATGTTTAGTTTATGGAATGGAGTATTTATAATTATTTATATTATTCAAAAAAAGCAAAGTCTTATCTTTTGTATAGTTCGCTTTCAAATATGTTAATCAAATTAGACAAAGAGGACTATGATACTATTTTGGTAATAAAAGATGATCCTAATTGCATTGATCCCAAAGATAACCAATATAAGTTTTTATTTGACGGTCGTTTTATAGTTGAGTCAAACAATAACGAAATCAACAAACTGACGTTATCAACATTTATAAAACGATTTAATCCAAATCTATTATCATTAACTATAGCACCAACTCGAGACTGTAATTTTAATTGTTCGTATTGTTATGAAAGGAATAGAATCAATAGAAGAATGTCCCAAGGAGTTCAAAATGGAATTTTAGATTTCGTGAAAAACAAATATAATACCATTGATTTTTTAAATGTTGTTTGGTATGGAGGAGAGCCTTCGTTAGAGATAAAAACTATCAAATATTTATCTTTTGAATTACAAAAAATCGTAAAAAATTATACTGCATATATGGTCACTAACGGTTTTTGTTTGGATAAGCTAATAGATTCGATAGTAGAACTTAAAATTACCGGATTACAAATAACTTTAGATGGAACTAAAGATACACATAACCAAACGAGGCATTTGAGAAACGGAAATGAAACTTTTGACAAGATTTTATCCAACATTGATGTATTATTAGCAAAACATCATAATATAAATATATCCATAAGGATGAACATAAGTAAAGTTAATTCCGACCAATATGTACCTTTATACAATACTTTGAAAGAGAGATTTGGTAGAAAAGTTCATTTATATCCAGCATTTGTACGTGATTATGGAGGGGGATGCATCTCCGGATCTTGCTATGAAGAAGGAATTAAAAAAGCTGAATTTTTAAAAAGTATATTCGATGAATTTGGCGTTTACACAAAAGATATATATCCGTTGAGAACATTTAAAGGTTGTATGTGCCAACAAATGAATGCTTTTGTGATTGGTACTGAAGGTGAGTTATATAAGTGTTGGCACCATTTAGGTATACACGAAAAAATAATTGGTTCTATTTTTGACCCACACACATTCACGAATTATCCATTGTTATCCGATATGATGATAAGTGGAGATGTAGTATTAGACAATAAATGCAGATCGTGTATCTTATTTCCATCATGCTACGGGGGGTGTATGGATGATAAAGGCAGAAATAAAGATTATTGCCTCCCAGCAAAATCAATGTTAGAAGATTTTATTGATATTCATTATCTTGTGAAAACTAATAATGAGAATTTTGTTAAATAATTCTAAAACAAAGCAATGGAATTTTTTCACCCATACATTTTTTTACTTAGTCTCAATCATTAGTATTGGAATGTTATATGCAGGCTATAACGTTATAAATTATTACATATCGAAACATTAAGGTTTTGTCAGGATATCAATATTTTAAAAATAAGTTATGAAAATACATTTTAAAAAATATCAGTTACCAAGAAAATTAAATGCTATATTTATAGTTATATTGTTATTATTACTATTGTTCTGGTATCTATTTTCGGAAAGAGATATAAAATCTTTAGGGTATGAAGGATTAAAACTCGTGAGGTATAATTATTCAAATCAATGGCATTGTAGATTTCATTATTTAAATGGTGGAGTGCAAGGTAAATTTACAGCAAAAAAGAATAATGCTCAACTTATTTATTCTAGCAATATTAAAAGTGGAAAAATAATTTTTCAATTATATAATAGTGAAGATAACCTCCTCTTTACTTTTTCTGCAAATAACACAATGGATACTATTAAAGGAATTTTTGAAAACGGAAAGCAATATAGAATTCGTGCTTTAGCGACAAAAGCAGAGGGGCATTTTGACTTCAAAATGGAATAATGAATAAGCACGATTTAACTGGATATTTTTTAAGTTCATACTGAGATAATGAATCATCTTATATTCAATGCCTCTTGAGAACCCTATTAGTTATTGGTTTATATTCATGGTTATATTTTTGATGTAGATTTTGAAAAGCGACATTTAGCATGATGTGAAATCTCTTTTTTTGCTGAAAAATCGTATGTATGAATCTGTATTGTGTAATATCTGTTCTTACATACGAGATAACAAAATTAAAATATCAGAAAACATAATGCATAAAAATTTCCTCATCTACCAACAATTAGACACCATGGACTGTGGTCCCACCTGTCTTCGCATGATTGCCAGGCACTACGGCCGCAGTTACACCCTGCAAACCCTTCGTGAACGCAGTTTTATCACACGGCAAGGGGTTTCCATGCTGGGCATCAGCGATGCAGCCGAAAGCATCGGTATGCACACACAAGGGGTGAGGATCACACTTGAACAGTTAGTCGAAAATATCCCACTTCCCTGTATTCTGCACTGGAACCAAAACCACTTCGTAGTTCTCTATAAAATTCAACGATCAAATCATTCAATAATCCAACGACTATTCAGCAATTCTCAAAACAATTCTCAATTTTTCATCGCCGACCCCGCCGGAAGAAAATACGAAATGACCCTTGAAGAATTCAGTAAATGCTGGCTTAGCTCCAAGCATGCCGGGAAAGACACTGGCACAGCCTTGCTGTTAGCCCCCACTCCCGGTTTCTACGACTATGAAGACGACAAAACAAAACAGGAAAAGAACTTAAGCTATTTTTCCCGCTACCTGCTCCCCTACAAATCACAATACGCCCAAATCATTGTAGGGATGATACTCAGTAGCATCTTAGCCCTGATTTTCCCCTTCCTCACCCAGGCAATGGTCGACCAGGGAATTGGCAACAACAACCTGAATTTTATTACCCTAATTCTGATTGCCCAATTAGTCTTGTCCATCACACAAATGGGCATGGGTTTTATTCAAAGCTGGATTACCTTGCATACTAACACCCGGATCAGCATCTCCCTGATCTCCGATTTCCTTGCCAAACTGATGAAACTGCCCATCCGGTTTTTCGATGCCAAAAACATAGGCGATATCATGCAGCGTATCGGCGATCACGGACGTATCCAGGGTTTCCTGTCGGGAACCACCCTGTCCACCCTCTTTTCCTTTGCCAATTTCTTTATCTTTGCCTTCATACTGGCCTATTACAATCTAACAATCTTGTTAGTATTCCTGGTAGGAAACACCCTTTACGTAGCCTGGATTTTATCATTTATGCGCTACCGCAAGAAATTGGATTACAAGCGATTTACCCAGTCCGCAGCCAACCAAAGCAACACCATTCAACTCATTACCGGCATGCAGGAAATCAAACTCAATAACATCGAAAAACAGCAACGCTGGAAATGGGAACGCATACAGGTGAAATTATTCAAAATCAGCGTACAAGGTGTGGCTCTGGGGCAATACCAGCAAATAGGCTCCATCTTTTTCAACCAAACAACAGGTTTACTGATTTCCTTTCTTTCGGCCAAGGCAGTAGTAGAAGGACAAATCACCTTGGGTATGATGATGTCAATCAGTTACATTATCGGACAATTATCGGGTCCGATCGGCCAGGTAATCGGTTTCGCCCAGTCATTGCAGGACGCCAAAATCAGTCTCGAACGGTTGAATGAAGTACATAATAAAGAAGATGAAGAACAGACCATTGAAAACAAGATTAACCAGTTGCCTGACAACCATACAATTAAAATAGAAGACCTGTGTTTCAGTTATGATGGTGCAGAAAGGGATTATGTGCTTGAAGACCTGAATCTGGAAATTCCGCAGGACAAAGTAACAGCCATCGTTGGCGCCAGTGGCAGCGGAAAAACAACCATCATCAAGTTATTGTTAGGATTTTATCCGCCGGTAAAAGGGAAAATCACAATAGGTGGGACATTACTGGAGGAGATCAACCCGCACCTGTGGCGTCAACAATGCGGCACTGTGATGCAAGACGGATTCCTCTTTTCGGATAGCATCGCTAACAATATAGCTGCAGGCGATGACGAACCGGATAAAAAGCGTTTGCTGCATGCTGTAAAAACGGCTAATATACAAGAGTTTATAGAATCGTTGCCACTAAAATACAACAGTAAAATCGGGATGGAAGGTAATGGTGTCAGCCAGGGACAACGTCAACGGATCTTAATTGCAAGGGCAGTATACAAGGATCCTGAATTCCTGTTTTTTGACGAAGCTACCAATGCCTTAGACGCCAATAACGAAAGAGTAATTATGGACAATCTGCAGGAGTTCTACAAAGGGAAAACGGTAGTCATTGTTGCACACCGGCTGAGTACGGTCCAGCATGCCGACAATATCATTGTATTAGATAAAGGCAAAGTGATAGAAGAAGGGACACACCGGGAGTTGACGAAAAAGAAAGGGGCTTATTATGCTTTAGTGAAGAATCAACTAGAGTTGGGGACTTAAAAAATGATGACCGAAGAAGATAAAATAGAACTACGAAGCGAAGAATTCCAGGAAATACTTGGCAGTGTTCCGCCATGGATACTCCGGTGGGGCATTACGGTATTGGCTGTTATTGTCGTGATTCTGCTGGTTGGTAGTGCTATTTTTAAATACCCTGATGTACTTTCTGCAAAACTGGAATTGACAGGTTCGATGCCTCCCGCAGCTATCGTTTCCCGTACTTCGGGAAAAATTATACAATTGTTTGTAAGTGACAACCAAACGGTGCAAACGGGTGAATACCTGGCTGTCATAGATAATCCGGCAAACACAGACGATATTCTATTTTTGAAAAACTATATCAACAACATCCGTTTGGACAGTGATTCAACCTTTCAGTTGCCTTCCAGGGAACTGCAAACCGGACAGTTGCAATCCCTTTATGCCTCGCTTCATGCAGCCTTGTTCGACTATATGGAATACAAAAGACTTTTGTACTATCCGCAAAAAACGGCGATCACAGAAGAACGGATTGTACGGTACGAAGAACAGTATAAAACCTTGCAGAAGCAGCAACAACTGACAGAAGAACAATTCACCCTTGTTCAAAGCCAGTTTCATCGCGATTCACTGTTGTATACACGGGGAGCCATTGCAGGGGAGGAACTGGAAAAATCCAAAAACACCTATCTGCAGTCCCTCCTGTCAGTCGAAAATATGCGTTCAACACTGGGCAATATGCGTATCCAGATTGCTCAATCAAAGGAATCCCTATTGGATACATACCAACAGGATGCAGAAAAAAGTAACGACTTGCATTCCCGGGTTCGTTCGCTAACCACGCAATTGAAAGCGGAAATTCAATCGTGGGAATTGGCTTATACCCTGCAATCGCCGGTTGACGGAATCATTACTTTCACCGGTTACTGGGTGGAAAACCAGAATATACAGGCAGGTGAAACCGTATTTACCGTTGTTCCTGACAGTTCGCATGAGGTGATAGGGAAAGCCCTGCTTCCGGTTGCCCGTTCAGGCAAGGTAAAAACGGGCCAGAAAGTCAATATCCGGATATCGAACTTTCCGGAAAATGAATACGGTATTTTACGGGGTAAAGTGAAAAACATTTCTTTGGTTCCAACCCAGGCAGCTGAAATGACTTATTATACAGTAGAAATTCAATTACCGGACGGTTTGATAACCACTTACAAAAAAGAACTGCCCTGGCTGCCAAACATGCAGGGACAAGCCGATATTATCACCGAAGATATTTCATTGCTGGAACGTTTCTTCCTGCCAATAAAGAAAATCTGGAAAGAGAGTATATAAACATGAATAACAGTTTTAAGCTCAAATAAGTATCTATATGAAAAAAATATTGGTAACAGGCGGCGCCGGATTTATAGGCTCCCATTTATGTAACAGGTTGATTAAAGAGGATAATAAGGTTATTTGTATGGACAACCTTTTTACCGGATCTATCGAAAATATTGAGCATTTACTACATAATAAAGATTTTACATTTATAAACCAGGATGTTAGCATTCCGCTTAACATACAAGTGGATGAAATATATAACCTTGCCTGTCCTGCCTCGCCGGTACATTATCAGTTTAATTCGGTTATGACCCTGAGAACATCTATACTTGGAGCAATCAACATGCTTGAATTAGCAGAAAAAAACGGCTGTAAAATTTTACAGGCATCCACCAGCGAGGTTTATGGTGATCCTCATATCCATCCGCAACCGGAGTCTTATTGGGGAAATGTCAATCCTGTGGGAATCCGTTCCTGTTATGATGAAGGAAAACGGGCGGCCGAAACCTTTTTTATCGATTATCACCGGCAAAACAAGACGAGGATAAAGATTATCCGTATATTTAATACTTACGGTCCTAGGATGCAAGAAAATGACGGCAGGGTGGTTTCTAATTTTATCATGCAGGCCTTAAAAAATAAAGACATTACGATATATGGTGATGGAAGCCAGACACGCAGCTTCATGTTTGTCGATGATTTAATTGAAGGAATGATCCGAACCATGGCAACAGGCGATTCGTTTACCGGACCTGTCAATCTCGGTAATCCCTCAGAGACAAGCATCAGGGAACTGGCGGAAAAAATCATTGACTTCACCCAATCAAAATCAAAGATTGTACTTTTTCCAATACCGGAAGATGATCCTAAAAAAAGAAAGCCGGACATCTCTCTGGCAAGGCAAATGCTCGATAACTGGTCACCCGAAATATCTCTTAACAAAGGATTGCTGTCTACGATCCGGTATTTCGATAATATTATGACAGATGTGCCGGTAACAATAAACGCATATGTATGAAAGCTGAATACGACTATTTACTGGTAGGGGCCGGCCTTTTCAATGCTATTTTTGCCAGGGAAGCCATCAAAGCCGGAAAAACATGCTTAGTGATTGAAAAACGGAATCATATAGGCGGGAATCTGTATTGTGAAGAAACGAAAGGTGTTATTGTACATAAATATGGTCCGCATATTTTCCATACAAATAACAGGTATATATGGGAGTATATGAACGGAATCTGCATTTTTAATCCATTTATTTATTCCCCATTGGCAAAGTATAAAGATGAACTGTATAATCTCCCCTTCAATATGAATACGTTTTACCAGCTGTGGAAAACAAAGACCCCCGGAGAAGCAAGAGCCATGATAGACCGGCAAAGGGAAGGCTATACAGACGAAGGCAACCTGGAAACGTTCGCTCTATCTCAGGTGGGCAGTGATATTTATTATAAACTGATCAAAGGATATACGGAAAAACAATGGGGATGTCCTGCCGTAGAATTACCTTCTTTTATCATTAAACGAATTCCCCTCCGCTTTTCTTTCAATAACAACTATTTCAATGATAAATATCAGGGAATACCCGAAGGTGGGTACAACCGGATATTTGATGTCTGTTTTTCGGGTTGTGATGTACTGCTAAATACTGATTTCTTCCAGAACAAGCAGTTGGAAGAAAAGGCAAACCACATCATCTATACAGGCATGATTGACGAATACTATGATTACTGTTATGGTACGCTGCAATACCGTTCACTCCGGTTTGAAGAAGAAATCCTGGATACAAATAATTACCAGGGAAATGTAGCAGTCAATTATACCGGAAAAGAAATCCCGTTTACACGGATTATCGAACACAATTTTTTCGAACCTAAAGAGATACGACAAACGGTTATTACCAAAGAATACCCACAACCCTGGGAAAAAGGAAAGGAAGCGTATTACCCGGTTAACACCGAAGAAAACAACATCCGGTACAACAGGTATGAATCTTTGGCCCAAAAAGAGCCTAAAGTTACTTTCTCCGGGCGACTCGGTTCTTATCAATACTATGACATGTGCCAGATTGTAGATAAAGCATTGCAACTGTCTGAAAGAATAAAGAAATAATAATGAAAAATAAATTCAGAAATGGAAACACAATCAATCATAAAAGACCTGAAAACACACGCATGGTATGCATATCTATCCCAACTGAAAGGATATGTTATTTTTTATGCCCAGAATGAAGATGAATTAGCCTATTTATCACCCATTATTGTTCATCTGAACAGATCTGCCATTGTATTATGCGATTTCAGTTTGCCAAATGAGAATTTCCCGGATTGGATACAAGTGATTGAATTTGGTTTTTTTGATCAGAAAGTGTATGAAAACAGTTTCCTTGAAAATGATTCCAAGGAATTATATGATTACACCAATACATTTGCAACTCTTTTTGAGATGATATTGCCTGACGGAATTGTAGTAACCGGAAATACCTGTTTTCAGAAAGAAATTATAGATAAGCTGGGCAGTGAAAAACAGATACCTGTTGTTTCATTACCATACGCAAATAAAGATGATTCATTACAACAAATATGTAAAACAATCAATGAATCTTTCCCGTTCCCGTACTTCAATCAGGTTGAAGAAGCTGGTCTGCATATAGGCTGCGGAAATCTTCCAATAGCAGGTTGGCTCAATACGGATTTAAATTTCTCTGAAAAAGTTACCTTTATGAATGCAGGAGAGAAATTTCCTTTTCCGGATGTTTCGTTTCACTATATTTTTTCAGAGCATTTATTTGAACATCTGAGTTATCAACAAGGAAAAAATATGCTTCAGGAATCTTACCGGGTATTAAAACCTGATGGCGTTTTCAGATTAACAATGCCCGGACTGGAATTTTTGATGGATATCTATTTCAATCAAGAAAATGAGTTAAATGAGCAATATACCGATTGGAGTATTTCAGTGTTTGACCCTGAAATAAAAAAAGATTTTCAATCAGAAAAAATCCCCCGGATGTTTGTTCTCAATAATTTCATGCGTTTTTGGGGACATCAAATGATTTATGACAAAGAAACAATTACCAATCTGTTAAAAAAAGCAGGCTTTACGAATATAACTTACCCCCGATCGGGAGAAAGCATACATGCTGTTTTGGAAAATATAGAACAGCATGCGAAGTCAATTCCTGAATGGGCCAATAATCTGGAAAGTTTTACGATAGAAGCTCGAAAATAAAAAATGAAACAATAATAATAAATATGTCCAAAAAAGTCAGGAATAAATTTAGTCAAAGGTCAAGACAACTTCAATAATTTTACATCCAGATTGAGAAATATGATTACAAAACAACGACAAGCCATTTTGTTTTTAAGCAATAAAACAAGTGATTCTATTATCGGAGAATTCAAATCGTTAGCTTCTTCAGTCGGAGACTTGGCTGATGTTTTTTTTGTATATCACCAATGTTCGCCCGAAATACCGGATGTAATACAAGAATTGAATTATTTTGCGTTTACAAATGATATATTACACGAACTAACATTCAAGCCTTTAGATAACCATTCTTTATTACCGGGTAGCGACCATTTTCCTTTATTTAAGTTTTATTTAACACATCCGGAATATGATTATTACTGGCATATAGAAGATGATGTTCGTTTTTGTGGAGAATGGAAAACTATTTTTGAGATGTTTAAAGACCAGGATGCGGATTTCATTGCAAGTCATCTAACAAAAATAGAAGATGATCCTGATTGGTACTGGTGGAAATCTCTAACAAAAAAAGGAAAAGCGGTATCTTTAAAAAAGGCCCTTAGATCATTCAATGCCATGCACAGAATATCCAATAAAGCATTGAAGTTTTTACATGCCGAACTATCAGACGGTTGGGGAGGACACCACGAAGTGGTAATACCTACGCTACTTTACAGAAATAACTTTAAAATCATTGATTTTGGAGGAGATGGAGTTTTTGTCCCAACGGGAAATGAATTTAAACTTTACACCCATGAATCTATGTCTCATTTGCCAATTCGGATGGGAAATGTAAGAAACAGAATTTATCATCCGGTAAAAGAGTTTAAAAAGAATTGTATCATTGCTACTGTCGGAAAAAAGAGTCTTCATAAAAATTGGCTACATCAAACACAAAATTATGATGTACACCTGATTGTATATGATGACAGTTATTCCGGTTTCAAGCACGACAGTGCATACGTCTCTGCAGACAAAGGCTATAAATTAAAATTAGTCTACCGTTATTTAGAAAAACATCCGGAATATCTGGCACAATATGAGTATTTTTTTATTCCGGATGATGATATCCTGATGGATTACAAAAGTATTGAGCAATTATTCGAACTCATGCAACAATATTCGTTATCAATCGCTCAACCGGCATTGTTCGATTCTTATTATACCTATGATAGTCTTATCAGGGATAAATATACGATTCTGCGTTACACTAATTTTATAGAAATGATGCTCCCCTGTTTTTCTAAAGAAGCATTAAAAAAGGTATTATTCACATTCAATGAAAATGAAAGTGGTTGGGGTGCAGATTATCATTGGCCTCATATAATCAATTTTACCGGAAAAGAAATGGCGGTACTTGACCGGATTCCGGCAGTGCACAGCCGACCGATTCAATCTGCTAAAGCAGGAAATTTCAATGATTTAACAGAATATACATTGAAATACAATCTGAAAAAGGATATTAGAGAATTTGGTTGTATTTATATAGACAAAGTAGATGAAAATTTCCTTATAACAGATAGAAATAAATATAAACTTATTGAGAATAGCTTACATACAATTGCTAATTTTTTAAAGGAAAAATATATTCAAATAGAAAACGTAGGACTGTTTAATGGGAAATCCGGATTATCACTGTTTTTCATCAATTATTACCAACTAACAGGGAATCGGATATTTTATGATCTGGCATTTTTTGTTTTTGAAAGTGTTGAGAAACAAATAAATGCAATAAACGATAATATTACATTTTCATCAGGCTTATCCGGAATTGCGTGGTTTATTGAGTATTTAGCTCAAAACAACTATATCGAAAACGAGACTGATGAATTATTGGAAGAGATTAGTTCTAAAATTGATGACAATGATTTTTCGACTTATAAAGATCTAAGTTTAAATAACGGGCTTGTTGGAATCGGAATTTATTATCTTGCACGAATAAAAAATCAAAATTTTTCATTGAATAATGAAAGACATTTGAAAGAAAAAGGAATTATTCAAGAAATTGTATATAAACTACAAAGTTACTTGCAAGAAAAAACAGGATCCGATATCTCAGAAATAAATATTCGTGATATAACTCATATCATGTTGTTTTTCGCACAATACAATACAACAGAAAAATGTGAACCTGTAACATTGCCGGAACCACAAATAGAATGGTTGGAAAAACAATGTTCGTATTATATCCAAAATACAGATGAACATATTTTGGGGGTTGAATATTCTTATGATTCTTTATTGTACGCATATACTTTATTTCAATATTTTGCAACTTGTAATAAAAAAGAACAGCAAGCATGCATAATAGAATCACTATTGGACTATTCAAAGAAAATGCTTCAGAGCCGTCAGGTAAGTAGTGCTACATTTCATAGTTCTATTGAATTGGCATACATTTATTTTCTTTTTTATCAGAAATCAAATATTGAAAGTTTTAAACGTTTCGCACTATTTTTTCTAGATAAAGTTATTTATGAAAAAGATAACTTAAGAAATGAACTTGACACATTCGACATTAAAAAACTACTTGCTAGTAGTTTTATATTAACTCAATTGCTTGCAAATACATTATTATTCATTCTTGATTAAAAATCCTATAAAATTCATCACAAAAACACACCAAAAAACGTTCTTTTAATTAACAAATTTTCACATGTAACAGTTTTACATATTTTAAGTTTTCAATTTACTGATTACAAGACAATTACAACACGCCTTGTAACAAGATTTTTTTCACATAATCAATGAAAAAATAAAATTTCATGTATACCTTTGGAGTAGATTACTTTGCAATTTGTAGTAAATAAAATATTATTCATTTGAACATATTCAAAATTTTTATCCGAATGAGAAAACATAATGTCAGCTATAATGGATCGGAAATGCATATACAAAATAAGAATGGATCAGATTATTCCTCTTTGAAGTATTATGATATTATTACAATTATTACAGACACACCATATGTTACCATTCTTGCGAAAGGGTATGAAAAAAAAATCTATATTAATTACAGTTTAAGCAAAATAATAGAAGAATTACCTTCTGTTTTCTTTTTGTGTAATCAATCTACAATCATCAATCTTTATTATCTGAGGCTGTATGAAGAAAAATATTCTCAATATACTTTGCATTTGAAAAACGGACAAAATTTTAAAGTTTCCCGTAGAAGAAGAAATGCATTCAAAGACCGATTATTACATTTAAAGTCCAATTGTTCTCTGGATTGTGAACAAAAATCCCTTTGCAATAAAATATGTCTGGCAAAAGAAAAGACTGCTCAATAAACTCTGGTAATCAAAAATGAAATGATGATAGAAAAGAAAAATTTGCTTTTCTCCACCTTATTCTTTACATTTGCCATGTTGATTGATTCATATCAATCACAATAATTACTAACCAACTAAAACCAATAAACTATGGAAGTTATTTTACAGGAAAGGTATATGAATCCATTATCGGATTTTGCCTTCAAGAAGCTATTTTTCAGCGAATTAAACAAAGAGTTATTAATCAATTTTCTGAATGAAGTCTTACCAGGAAAAGACAAAATCCTTGACATCCAATATCAACCAACCTTACAATTGGGCGATTGGGAGGCAGACCGAAAAGTTATCTTTGACATCTTTTGTACCAACGAAAAAGGAGAATTTTTCATTATTGAAATCAATGTCGTTTAGTTAAGCTATAACTTCTTCTTATTCATATAATAAACTTTTTTAGTTTTGTGATTTCTGGGATTAGCTCTTCCCGGCCTTATGATTTCGCAGGTTTTCATCATCAGTTCGTCAAAAGCCTTCAAGG
>JAVBMQ010000144.1:0-30988 GCA_031552335.1 Bacteroidales bacterium
ATAGAAGAAGATTATTGGAAGACAGGGACTGATGTTAAATCAGTGGTTGCTTCTTGTTATCGGTCTATGCTTGAAGATGGTTTTATGGAACGGGTTGTTTTGGGCGGTGAATTGCGCTCGGACAATGTGATTAACGGAAGGAGCTTAGGCAATGATCAGGAATATATGAAGAATGTTTTAAGTGCAAATATACTGCCTTCAAATCCATTGGCAGGTTGGTCTTCTTTTTATAATGTGATTAATAAATGTAATTCAGTAATACATTATGCTGAGGATGTGATGACTCTGGATCCTGATTATAAATCCGGAGAATACAGGGCAAATATGGCGGAAGTGATGACTTTGAGAGCTTTGTGTTATTTTTATTTGATAAGAATCTATAAGGATGTTCCTTTTATAACAGAACCTACCATTGATGATACAAAAGATTTTAAGGTAGCAAAGTCTTCCGATACAGAAATCCTTCAAAGAATTACTGAAGATCTGGAACTTGCAGAAAAGTATGCCGTAAAAGAGTGGACAACTTTGGAGGAAACGAAGGGAAAAGTTACTAAAAATGCAGTACGGGCTCTTTTGGCAGATATTTATTTGTGGCAAAATAGATATGAAGACTGTATTGCAGCTTGTGACAGGATATTGGCGGAAGTTTATGATCAAAGTATCATTGATCCTGTTGCTGCATCTAAGGTTACAAGTAAGACTTTAATGTTTTTGGATCCGGAAGGTAATTTGGCTTTTAATACATATTCTAATATATTTTATACCGGAAATTCTATGGAAAGTATATTTGAGCTACAATTTAATCATATAGAAAAAGGGAATAGTAAATTGTTTGATTATTATGGTTCTCCTAAAGCTGTGGGACAATTGGCTGCAGCTCCATTGGATAAATGGAGTACTTTTCCGGAAAAAGGTAATCCTGCCGTTATTACAGATACACGTGCAACTCAATCTTATTGGGCAGATCAATCATCTCAGGAATACTATATTTATAAGTATGTGAAAAATCCGGCAACTATTACAGGAACAGGTAATGCATATCGTTCGCCTGATAGTGGTACTCCTAATTGGATATTCTATCGTTTGCCGGATATTTTTACCATGAAAGCGGAGGCTTTGGTTGAATTAAGTCCAGATGGTGATAGTGGTTCGGAATTCAGACAAGAAGCTATTGTTTTATTGAATAAAACATATAAACGGGCAAATCCTGATTTGGGTACGGATACGCTGACTGTAAGTCAATATCCTACTCAAGGAGAGATGCGTGATTTGGTTTTACTTGAGCGTCAACGGGAGTTTTTGTTTGAAGGTAAACGTTGGTTCGATTTGTTACGTATGGCCCGTCGCGAGGGTTCTTCATCACAAATGGTTTCCAAGTATTTGCTACGTAAATATTCGCTTACAGGTAACTCTGCAATTGTCCAGAATAAATTTGCAATTATGGATGCTTTGTATATGCCGATCTCGACCGGAGAATTGAGGGTGAATCCGGAATTAGTTCAAAATCCATATTATCTTACAGTTGTAGAAAAAGATAGATAAAAAATATAAACAAGAATATACTATGAATAATATGAATAACTTGTATAATATAAAAAATATGGTAAAACAAAAACAGAATTGTTTTACATGGAGCTGGTGGAAGATGACGGTGCTTATATTGCCATTGGTTATGATCTTCACAGCTTGCGAAGATAAGATAGATGATGATAAATATAGTACATTTACAGATGAGTTGGTTGCTTCGTACCTGGAAAAACAACCTGAACTTTATTCTGATTTTACTTCTTTATTAAAAAGGGCTGGAGTTTTCAGGTTGTTGAACTCATATGGAACATATACTTGTTTCGCTCCTACTAATATGGCTTTACAAACTTATTGTGAGGAAAAAGGCAAATCTTTGGATGAATTGACCGATGAGGAAATCAAGGAGATTGCTTATAATCATTTACTGGGTGTGACACTGGAGTCTATTGATTTTCCACAAGGAGCTATTACTACAGCCAACTTGAATAACAGGTATTTGTATATTGATTATGATTCTTTACAAACGACTGGTTGTATCAATGTCAATGCAACATCTTCTATCATTATCCTGGATCAACTGGTACATAATGGGGTTATACATACAGTCAATAAAGTATTACAACCTTCTAAAGTTCAATTGCCGGATGTGATTGCTACCGATATGCATTTTTCTATTTTTTCTCAGGCATTGCTCGCTACTGGTTTAGCGGATTCTTTGCGTATGATGGAAGATACAACTTATTTTAATTATGCAAAAGCCAATCCCACTGTTGATAGTAAGTTATGGCCGGGCACTTTATATAAAATACCCAAAACGCGTAAATATGGTTATACAATTTTGGCTGAAAGTGATGCCACTTATGCTGCTGCCGGAATTCCGAATTATCCCGCATTGGTAGAAATGTCCAAAACATGGTATCCGGGAGGATCTGATGATCTTACAGATCGTACCAACAGCTTGAATCGTTTTGTAGCATACCATTTATTTGAAAAAAATATTGCTATCAATGAATTTGTTGCTCCGGATTATGTATTTACAAAATTAACGGTAAAGAACACGTCTTTGCCCGAATATATAGAAACAATGTGTCCGAATACCTTACTGGAGATCCAAACAGGAGATCCGACTATTCCGGGATATCAAATCAATAAATTGAGTGATGGTACATACATTACGTTTGGAAGTTCGGTTAACAATGCTGCTGCTAATGGTATTTATCATGAGATAAACAAAATCCTTATTTACGATGATAAAATGGAAAATGATGTCCTGAACAAACGTATTCGTATGGACATAGCTTCTTTTTTTCCGGAGTTGTATAATAGCAAGGTAAAAGGTACTTTTGGATGGGTCATTCCTAATGGTTACCTGAAATATATGTCCTTTACCGAAGGATCCCAACCTCACTACATTGGAGATAATGGCACTGGCGAAGCTTGGAGAAATTATCAGGGTGATGAGTTCTTGGTTGGAGGGAAATATGATTTTACCTTGAGAACACCACCGATTCCCGGAGGTAAACGTTATGAAGTTCGTTTGGGTTATGTAGCTAATGATAAGCGTGGTGTTGCTCAGATTTATTTTGATGGAGAAGCATGTGGTATTCCTTTGGATATGAGAAAATTGGGAAGTGATGCTGCTATCGGATGGGTGAATGATAACACTACAGATGATAATGGAGTAGAGAATGATAAAATGATGAAAAACCGGGGGTACATGAAAGGACCGAGTATCATTCTAACAGAAACTCTGCGTTATTCGGCAAGAATTAATTCTGGTTGTATAAGACGAATATTGATAACGAAGACTTTTGATGAAACGAAACCTCATACCATTCGTTTTAAATCTGTGGAAGAAAGATTAGACCGACAATTCCACGTGGATTATATTGAGTTTGTGCCTTCTACTTATATCGAAAAAGAAGGAAGAGATTGATTTTATTATAAAAAAAACGATTATGAATAGTTTAAGAATAAATAAAATATATCCGCTAATCACACTTATATTATTGTTTGTATTTGCAATTTCCTGTGATGACGAGATGGATAAGCATTATGATCAGAATGCCGATGTATCTGTTTCAAATTTAATGGAACAGATAGATCAGAGACCGGAATTGTCTACTTATGCTTCCATGTTGAGAGCTACCGGTATGGATGCAGTCCTGACACAAGCCCAAAGTTATACAGTTTGGGCACCGACAAACGATGTGCTTGGAAGTGTAGATATGACAGACATGGATGCCCTGAAGAATGCAGTATCTAATTATATTGCACGGCATATACAAAATGCCGTTGGATCAATGGATACTGTTTTCTATATGATTAATCAAAAGTATATTACTGTTAAAGGTAAATCCGGAGCATATTTTTTTGGCGGAGAATCTTTACTTCAGGCCAATATTCCTGCGTCAAATGGAGTTTTACATATCGTAGGTGGTCAAGTGCCTTTTTTGCAGAATATCTGGCAATATATGACTAATCCGGGATTTGATTCCATACGGACTTACTTGTATTCTTTTGATGAAATAGGAATGGATATTACCCGTTCTAAGGCCGTTGATATTGATACTACAGGTATGATAGTTTATGATACTGTGTTTACCAACACTAACACAATGTTATATACTGCCAATGGATTGGGAATCGGAGCATTGAACAGGGAAGATAGTCTTTATACAATGGTCATGCCAACAAATGAAGCATGGAAAGAAGCTTATAATACAATCAAATCTTATTATAAATCCAATAATCTTCTGATAGGTGATTCTATTCAGAATGCTAATACAAAATATGCCATTGTCAGAGATTTGGTTTACAGAGGGGCTTTGAATAATCCTTCCATGTCTCCTGTAGATTCATTAGTGTCTACAAGAAATTCAGTATTTTATGCTCCGGGCTCTCATTTTAATGGAACGAAAAAAACGCTTAGTAATGGTTTGATATATATAACAAATCAGCTGACTTATGCACCGTGGGAATCCTGGCATAAAAAAATTGTAGTAGAAGCAGAATATTCTTTGGGTCGTGAGTATACACTTTCGTTGCTTTATTCCAGGGGAAATACTAATTGGAAAGATGTTTCTAATTTTTCTTTTTTGGATGTACAGGGCTTTGTTAAGTCCGCCCGTCCGACAGTGACTTTTGAAATTCCGAATACATTGTCTGCTGCTTATAATATATACTGTGTATTTATACCCCGCTCTTATTATGAAAGAACGAATATAACCGAAAAAACGCGGGTTAAATTTGATATTCAACAGAGGGATACCAAGAATCCTAAGAACTGGAAAGCTTTGGGAAGCAATGACACAGCAGGAGCCACTATTGTGCCGGAGGATAATACTACAAGCCCCACGGAGATAAAGAAAATGCTTATATATGAGAATTTTATTTTCCCGTATGCAAATTATAATTCAGCACAAAACGATATCAGAATAAAAGTATCTTGTGCTATTACTACTGCTGAATCCAATTCCGGATATAGTAATAATATGCTTATTGATTATATTGTTTTGGAACCGGTACAACAATAAAACTAATATTATGATGAAAGATAAAATAAAACGAGCTCAATTATTGCTGATCTGTCTTTTTGTAGGATTTTCTGGTCTTGTACAGGCTCAGGATGATAATGATCAAGTAAGCAATGAAAATAATAGCCAGGTAACTGTCAAAAAGACCGTTGAAAGTATACCTGTATTTGATGTGAAAGGTGTTGTAAAGGATGCTGCAACAGACAGGCCTATGATCGGTGTGCGTGTAAAAGTAGCTGAACACCAATATTCTGCTATCTCGGATACTGCAGGAATGTTTACCATCAAGGTTCCAGCCAATGATGTGGTGTTGACGTTTGATGCTTCGGACTACGTTTTACGGGAGGTGCCTTTGAGAGGAAATACCACATTGGATATTAAAATGTATCCGGATGTATTTGCTCCTGTTTATGGAAATATAGAAACGTTGTTGGGTGAAAAACGCAAGACTTTGTTGCTGAATCCGGAAAGTGAAGAACATGATTTTTCTGTTTCTTCGGCAACAACCATTGAAACGGATATTCAATCCCGGATGGGTGGTATGGTGCGTACGATCACTCGTTCAGGTATAGCCGGTATCGGGTCTGCTATGTTTATCAGAGGTTTGAATTCTCTGAATGCCAATGCCCAGCCTTTATTTGTTGTGGATGGTGTGTACTGGGACAACCAGTTGAGCAATACTTCTGCTCATCAGGGATTTTTTACTAATCCATTGACAACCATAGATTTGAAAGATATTGAAAGTGTTACGGTAATCAGGGATGGAAACTCTTTGTATGGTAGCAAAGGAGCCAATGGCGTGGTTCTGATCAATACTGTCAGAGGAAAGGGCATGGCAACAAAGATTACTGCCAATGCGATGCTGGGACTCAATCTGAAGCCGGAGTTTCCATCTATGATGAATGCTTCCCAATATAAATTATATGCCAGTGATATGGTACAGGGCTATAAACGTGCTTATGGATATACAGATGCTGAGATTGCAGATCTTAAATTTCTGAATGAGGAAATGAGTTCAGATTATTACACATATCATGGAAATACAGATTGGGCAGATGAAGCATATCATAACAGCATGAGTCAAAGTTATTCCGTCAATGTAAATGGAGGTGATGAGGTGGCTTTATATAACATGTCTATGGGATATACTCAGAATGACGGAGTATTAAAGGAAACGGATATGAACAGGTTAAATGCCCGTTTTAATTCGGACATCCGTATGTTTACCAATATGTTTGCCAAAGTGGATCTTTCATTTGCTTATATCCAGAGAAACTTAAGGGATGATGGTGTGAATACCATATCTTCTCCGGGTTTCCTGAGTTTGGTGAAGTCTCCGTTTTTATCTTCTCACCGGTATAATGCCCAAGGAAAAGTTACTCCGAAACTTGATGAAGCTGATAATCTGGATCCTTATAATCCCTTGTCAAATCCCATGACTCTTATTGAGTCTGCAATAGGAACAAGTAAACAGTACCGGTTTAATCTGAATGCAAATCCATACTACAATATCAGCAAAAATGTAAGACTGGGAACTATTTTTGGTTTTGCATTGAATAATGTGAAAGAATCAGTTTTTATTCCTAAAACAGGTGTTGCTGAACAAAGAATTGGCGTTTGGGGAGAAGCAGAAAACTCCGTAAGAGACCAGGTACAACGGCAAACATCTATATTTAGTGATACCCGCGTAGATTGGAATTTCAAAGTAAATGAATATAATAGCTTTGCCCTTTCCGGAGGTTTCCGTTTTATTGATAATGAATATGAATCGGATTATATTCTTTCTTATAACACAGGTAATGATAATGTGAAGGTTGTGAAAACGAGTCAGGATTATCAACTTTCCATGGGTGATAATTTAGGATGGAAATCTATGTCCTGGTATGGAAATGTTGATTATGATTTCAGAAAAAAATATTTTTTGGGCGCTGCTTTATCTGTAGATGCTTCTTCCCGCTTTGGCAAAGCCACTGAAGATGGATTCCAATTGTTTGATCAAAGTTGGGCTCTATTCCCTTCTGTATCGGGAGCCTGGTTGATTTCTTCTGAAGAATTCATGCGTAGTTTATCTACCATTGATTTGTTGAAATTAAGATTGAGCTATGGTTTGACCGGAAATGATGATATTGACAACAACGCTGCCCGTACTTATTTCGGAACAGTTCCTTATATGTCTAATGTTAATGCATTGACCCTTAAGAATATCGGAAATGATGCTATCCAGTGGGAAACCACAGTAAAAGCCAATGCCGGATTGGATGTCAGTTTGTTGGAAGATCGCTTGTCTTTGTCTGTTGATGTGTTTAACAGCAAAACCAAAAACTTGTTGACGCTAAAACAAATGGAGTCTTCATTGTATGGAACAAGTACATATTGGGCCAATGACGGGGAATTGAAAAACACAGGTTATGAGTTCTCAATCAATGGAAGAATTATCAATACCCGTGATTTTACCTGGGAATTAGGAGGAAGTATAGGTCATTATAAGAATGAAATTGTATCATTGCCTGACGGAGATTATACGACATCTATTCTGGGAGCTACAATCTTAACTTCTGTAGGAAATCCGGCCGGTGTATTTTACGGATATAAGACCGATGGAGTCTATGCAAATGATGCAGAAGCAGAAGCCGCTAATTTGTATATTGTAAATAAAAGAGGGGGCGCCCGTAGTTATTTCAAAGCAGGAGATATGCGTTTTGTAGATGCAAATCTGGATAATGAAATTTCAACGGAAGATGGAAAAGATGACCGTCAAATCATCGGTGATCCTAATCCTGATTTTTATGGAACAATCTCTACTCAGTTCAAATACAAACGTGTTGCCATGAATGCCTGGTTTACATATTCTTATGGTAATGATATATATAACTATTTGCGTTATCAATTAGAGTCGGGTTCTACTATGTATAATCAGACAACAGCGATGTTGAACCGTTGGACTTCCAATGGACAGCAAACGGATATGCCAAAAGCAGTTTTTGGAGATCCTATGGGTAATAGTACATTCTCCGATCGCTGGATTGAAGATGGTTCTTATTTGCGTTTGAAAACTTTGACTTTGTCTTATGATATGCCATTGAATCTTTCTTTCTTGCCAGGAATAAAGGTATGGGCTTCTGTAAATAATTTATTGACATGGTCAAAGTATTTGGGAAGTGATCCTGAGTCTTCTATCAGTAATGCAGTATTATACCAGGGTATTGATGCCGGATTAACTCCACAGAGTAAAAGTTATTATTTTGGTGTGACTATAAACTTGTAATTTATCCGTAATAAAAGTATATATGAAAAAAATAACAAAAATATTATTCCTTTTTATCGCCACCTTGCCTGTTTTTTATGCATGTAGCGATATGTTGGATACCGATTATGACGGTTTGGCTCCCAAAGATAATCTGGACTCTCCCAATGATTCTCTTTACTACCTGACAGGTATTATGAAGGAAATGAAGGCTGCAGCAGACCGGTATGTTTTGCTGGGAGAATTGAGAGGAGATTTATTGGATGTTACGGCAAATTCAGATCTGGATATGATTGCCATTAATAATTTTACGGCGACTGCTAAGAATAAATATGTAACAGATACTGCTTATTATAAAGTAATAAACCTTTGTAATTACTATCTCCAACGGGTGGATACTAACATTATGGCAGTGGGGGTCAAGCCTATGCTCCGGGAATATGCTGCTGTTAAAGCAATGCGGGCGTGGACTTATATGCAGATAGCTTTAAATTATGGAACAGTATCTTACTATGAAGAACCATTATTAGAAATGAAAGACCTTTCTAAGATTAAGAATCTTCCACAATACGATTATAAGGGTCTGGCTGAAGTACTTATTAAGGACTTGGAACCTTTAGAAGATGTGGATATTCCCAGATATGGAAGTTTTGCATTGGTAGACTCTAAATATTTGTTTATACCTATTAAGTTTTTACTGGGAGATTTGAATCTTTGGTTGGGTGAGTATGAAAAAGCTGCCGGTAAATATTATGATTTGATTTATGAAGGGAGTTTAGGAGGGAATCCTGGTTATAAGGTTTCTGCCAAATTTACTTCCAGGTGGATGAATAATCTGACGTATAGTTATTATGATGGTTCTTTGATGAATAGCTTTATGAGTGCTTTTGTCTATACGGGTGCACGGGATACGGCAACTGTTGAAGTGGTAAGTATACTTTATAATGCCTCGGATATCTTAACATGGACTTATCCCTCTTTAACGGGAGAAGGAGAAAGCAATGCTACATTTGAGTATAAATTAAAACCGTCCTCAGTAGCATTGAATAATTGGCTTTCTCAGGATTATTTGTATTATAACTCAACTAGTCGTTTGATTGAATATGTAAAGGGGGACTTGAGAGGATATGGATCTTCTTATGATGCATATAAACAAAGCCTTTATGCTGCAGATTCTACGGTATTTGTAACTAAGTATTCTAATAATGTTGGCAACTCGCAAGATCCTTATCACCGTTATAATGCAATTTTCTTGTGTCGTGTAGGTTTGCTGTATCTGCGTTATGCTGAGGCAGTCAATCTTGCCGGAAAGCCCACATTGGCTCTTGCTGTCTTGAAAAATGGATTGAATGCCCAAACATTGAATAATTCAGAGATTGTCGATCCTGCAGAAATAGATCCGCTTCCTTATTATTGTAATTTCAGAGATACCCGTTTTGCAAGTAATATAGGAATTCGCTCCAGAGGCGTAGGCGCCAGTCATTATGATACCATCCCAGGTTCCAGGTATGTTATACCCGCTGAAATGGGAAAAGTCGAAGCTATATCGTATGTCGATGAACTTATCTGTGATGAGTTGGCATTGGAAACCGCCTTTGAAGGAAACCGTTTCCAGGATCTGATGCGTTTTGCTATCCGCAGAAATGATCCGTCATTCTTAGCAGACAGGGTAGCCAAAAAGCATAATAATGATGCTGCTATCAGAGCAAAATTGATGAATAAAGATAACTGGTATTTGCCTACAAAGTAAAAAACAGTTTGATTTTATCAAACAAAATATCCATTTGGTTGAATACTGAATGGGTATTTTGTTTTATAAAATTTCTCATTTTATAAATATTTTGATTATTTGACCAATTATTATCTGTTAAAGGTCATTTTTTAAACTGTTTTCAAAGAAAAAAAGTTTATTTTTGCGCATATAAGCATATGAATTATGTCTTAGTATGATTAAAATTTAAATCTGATTCCAATTTTAAATGATTTATTTATGAAGCGATTTTTTTTACTTTTAACATGTGCGTTGATGGTGTGGAATGTATCTGCACAGATTGCCCAAACCTTTGTCCCAGAAACGGGCAAATCTTATTTTATCAAATCTCAGGATCCCAGAAGTAGGAATACGTCTTATCTGGTTGAAGACGAGTCTACCGGAAATCTGGCAATTGTACCTATGACTGCTGCAGAGGTAGTTTTGAAAGAGACGGCTAAGTGGAATGTTACCTATACCCCGGAAAAGGGATATATGATTCAGAATGTGGCAACCGGCAATTATTTGAAATATGTCGGTTTTTATGAAGCTAGCGAAGGTGCTTCTGCCGGAGATAATTTTGTTTTACCATCAACAAAAGATGATCTGGACGAAGAGGTGCGTTATTACATGGCAGCTACTGCCAATAAGAACGGTGCATATTCTGTGGGCTTGAAGTCTCAGCATTTTTCTATCCAGGGTTACTGCCTGACATTCCCGGGTACTATTAATACACAAGCGTTAGATGCTTATACTGCTACTACTACCGGAACCTGGGAAGTTGGTTCAGGATATAATACGGATAATCGTACCTGGTGGTTTATGACAGAAGAACAACCCGCTCAATTTGAAAATGCGCTCAATAGCTTGAAATTTAATCCGGTTGAAGGTCAGGTAATTTATTTGAAGAATCAAAATTCAGGAAGAGGACGTGATGATTCTTTTTTGGTTGATAATGGCGATGATCTTCTTGCAATCAAACCTTTGACAGTTTCTAAAGCCAGACAGAACGAAAATAATGCCAAATGGGAAGTCATCAAGGCGGATACCGGTTATATGATTAAGAATGTAGTTACCGGTAAATATCTCCGCTATATTGGAGTATATGGCTCAACCGTTGATACTGAGTACAGAGGTGCAAATTTTATTATTCCGGCAGATTTTGATGAACTGGAAGCAGTGCGTTACAAGTTTGATATTAATATCCATTATGCTCGCGGAGTATATTCTATCGGTGTTTACGGACAAACAGCTTATTTCGAAAAGCAAGGATATGCTATCAAAGCGATAGATTCTCCTAATGGCCAGGTTCTGGATGCTTATGCGCCTACCTATACCGGAACTTATAATGCATGGGATAGCGATTTGCAAGTATGGTGGCTCATGACAGAAGCTGATTTGGATGCTTTTTCTGATGCAGTTTCCGGCAGCAAGTTTGCGTGGGAAGAAGGTGCTAAATATACAATCAGGCCTTATAATTTCTGGGTAACTGCTCCTACTGATTTGGGATTGACTGATGAGGAATTTGAAGCGGAATACAGGAATTGTAGGTTAGTAGATAATTTTGGAGAATTGTGGATGCTTAAAGCAGATGAAAATGATGAGTATCAACAATGGGACTTTACCCCCACTGATGATAATGCAACTTCATTTTTTATTTCGAATGCCGGAACCGGAGCTTATTTAACCATCATGAAATGGGATCCCATTTCAGGAGTGTCTGATTTTGATATAGCAGCTCCGGCTACTATGGTGACTGATTTTGGAGAAATAGTAAACCAGTCCATACAGATTGATTTCTGGGAATATGGAAAAGATGAAGCTGGAAAACCGGTGAAAGTTTTTGGTATTGGCAATAATAATCCGGTTGATTATTTAGCTACAGAGTCAAGAGGAAAAGAAAAATTTTATTTGGACTATTGGAATGATGGTAAAAGCTGGGCAGGAATGCAAGTGGCAAACTATCCCAACTGGGCTGGAGGTCCAGCAGCTGCACAAAGATTTTTAATCCGCAAGGCGGGTGAGGGAGGTAGTTCCATCAAAGATCAAAAAACTGAAGCTATTGCAAAGGTTCGTGTTGTCAGCAATGGAATTGTTGTTGATACTCCTGAAAATGTTTCAATAGCAGTTTATTCTTTCAATGGAGCTTTGGTTAAAAAGACTACAAATGAAAATATTTCACTTGTTCCAGGGTTCTATATTGTGAAAGTTGGTAATGAAATATTCAAAGTTTTTGTAAAATAAACAAGAACTTTTGAGATGATTATATAAAAGGCCGTCTTTGCCACAGAAGCAAAGACGGCTTTGTTTTTTGCAAAAACAGGATGTATTTCCCTATAAATAGTGGTAAAAAAGCTTGAAAATCCCCATATTTTGTGATTGTAGGGAAATAATATACTCTCTACCTTTGTCGCAGTGAAATAAATATCAAAAGAAGAACTAAGTAAGCCATATAAATCTTCTGTTCTGATAATCGGAGACGTTGTGAAACTTCTCCGATTGTAGTATTGTGGAGTTTATAAAAACTCAACAACTTGTTCAAGTTTCATGCTTCTGGATCCTTTTATCAGAATAAAATGTCCTTCCATATTTTTGTGCTTGAAATACTCTATTAAATCTTCTGTACGGGAAAAGGTAGGATAACAATCTTTGGCGACTTCTGAAAAGATATTTCCACAGAGAAAAACTTCGCTATCATGGATCTTCGGAATAAAATCTATAATTTTCTGATGTTCCGGGAGACTGTCTTCTCCCAATTCTTTCATGTCTCCGAGAATGATGGCTTTAGGACTCATTCTTAAAGCCTGGAAGTTTTCCAAAGCAGCCATCATACTGGTTGGATTGGCATTGTATGTATCAATAATTAAAATATTTTTTCCGGTATCTTTCAGTTGGGAACGGTTGTTTTGTGGAAAATAGCCGGTTATACTTTGATTGATATTTTCCGGTGTGATTCCAAGGAACTTTCCGATGGCAATAGCGGCTAGAATATTGTCGATATTGTATGCGCCAACTAATTGTGAGTAGATTTTGAATGTTCCTTCCTTGCAATGCCATTCTATGTTCAATAGAGGAGAGTCGGTATTGTCAATAGCATCTCCCCAGACAAAAGAACCTGGCTGACGTCCGTAGTATATTTTGTCGATATTTTTTGCAATATCATTCAGGTAAGGATTTTCATGATGGATAAATATTTTCCCTCCGGATTGTTTGATGAAATCGTATAACTCTCCTTTGGTACGGATGACCCCTTCAAAAGAACCAAATCCTTCCAGGTGGGCTTTGCCTACATTGGTAATCAGTCCGTAATCGGGCATGGCAATTCCGGCTAAAGTCTTGATTTCTCCCTGATGACTTGCTCCCATTTCTATGATGGCGATTTCGTGTTCAGGCCGGAGATTTAATAGTGTTAGGGGAACACCTATATGATTATTCAGGTTGCCCTGTGTATATAATACCCTATATTGAGAAGAAAGAACTTCTGCAACTAATTCTTTAGTCGTGGTTTTTCCGTTTGGTCCGGTAATCCCGATAATAGGAGTTCCTATTTTAACCCGGTGATATTTAGCCAATTCTTGTAGGGTTTGCAGGCAATTATCGACCAAAAGTATACGTTCGGAAGTGGCATATTGTGCTTCATCAGTGATGGCATAGGCGCAGCCGGCTTCCAATGCCTGGGAGACAAATGTGTTACCATTGAAATTCTCTCCTTTCAAAGCTATGAAAATAGATCCGGTCCGGCAGTTTCTTGTATCTGTGGTTACTTGCGGGTATTTTTCGAACAAACTATAAATGTATTCTATCTCCATAATCATGCAATTTTTTTATGCAAAGATAAATTTTTTTCTGTCTTCATTTCCCATTTATGATCAATTTGCGTAAGTTTGTTGCAAAATACAGAAAACATGTATATCAATGTGAAGGGTAAGTTAATGGATCTGTCTGTTCCCAAAGTCATGGGAATACTCAATATCACACCTGATTCATTCTATGCAGGCAGTCGCAAGCAAACCGAAGAAGAAATCATTTCCCGTTGCCGGCAGATCATAGAAGAAGGCGCAGATATAATCGATGTCGGAGCTTATTCTTCCCGTCCGGGAGCTACTTTTGTTAGTGAAGAAGAAGAAAGACAGCGCCTGGAATTTGCATTGCCTGTTCTTTTCAGGGAATATCCGGATGCGATAGTTTCTGTCGATACTTTCCGGTCGGAAATAGCATCCCGTTGTGTGGAAAAGTATGGAGTTGCTATAATTAATGATATATCAGCCGGGGAGTTGGATGAACATATGTTTGAAACAGTCTCCCGTTTGCAAGTTCCCTATATCATTATGCATATGCGGGGAAATCCTCAAACAATGACTCAATATACCGAATACAAAGACTTGCGGCAGGATATTTTTTTGTATTTTGCAGAAAAAACGGAAAAATTGAGATATCTGGGAGTCAATGATATTATTCTGGATCCCGGGTTTGGATTTAGTAAGAAAACAGACCAGAATTATGCATTAATGAAAATATTGCAGGATTTTCGTATCTTTGACCTGCCTTTGCTGGTAGGTATATCCCGTAAAAGAATGATCCGGGATATATTGCAATGCGATACCGCAGATAGTTTGAATGGTACTACTGTCCTGAATACATACGCATTGATGCATGGAGCACATATCATCCGTGTACATGATGTGAAGGAAGCAGTTCAGACAGTTCTGCTGACAGAAAAAATTAAAAACAGTTAGCTTATGCCTCATTTAGGAATCAAAGACATCATAGATATTCTTCTGGTTGCCCTGATACTTTTCCAAACATACCGGGTAATGAGAAACTCCGGTTCTGCAACTCTTTTTGGAGGTATCATCTCTTTTATTGCACTTTGGGTTATTGTATCCCAGGTGTTTGAGATGAAGTTGCTGGGAGCCATTATGGACAAATTTATCAGTGTCGGTTTTTTTGTTTTGGTGGTGTTATTCCAGGATGAGATCCGCCGTTTTTTGTTGCGTTTGGGATCTAACCGGGGTTGGCAGTTTATCGCCGATTTATTCACGCCTCAGTCTAAAAAAGTCAGTGATGATATTGCTTCCATTATGCCGATTGTAATGGCCTCGATGAATATGGCCAAGACTAAGACCGGAGCAATTATTGTGGTGCAACAGAAGATCAATCTGTCTATATATGAAGAAACCGGAGAGATTATTAATGCCGATGTGAATGCCAGATTGTTGGAAAATATTTTTTTCAAAAACAGTCCTTTGCATGATGGGGCTGTGATCGTATACGGAAAAAAAATTAAAGCTGCCGGTTGTATATTGCCGGTTTCTCAAAAAAGTGATATCCCTAAAGAATTAGGACTCAGGCATAGAGCTGCATTAGGTATTTCCCAGGAAACAGATGCAAAAGTAGTAGTGGTTTCTGAAGAAAGAGGGAAAATCTCCCTGGCTTATAAAGGTAAATTGCATTTGAATCTCTCAGGAGAAGAATTGCAGAAACTCTTGACCCTGTCCGAATGAATGAAAAATGATGAACCGAAGAAATTTTATTAAAGGAAGTCTTTTTACCTCTGCTTTGTCAATTATACCTGGAAGTATCAGTGGTAATACTACTTTGTTTTCTCAGGGACCGGAAGCCGAACCGGATAAAATTTTTCCAAACAGGCTCAAATCCGGAGATACCGTCGGATTGATTGCCCCCGGATTTTTGCTGACGGATAAACAATTGGAAACTTCTGCACAGAATCTCAGACAACTTGGTTTTAATCTCTATTATACATCCCGGATATCCGGAAAATCCGGATATTTTAGTGGAACAGATAAAGAGCGTGTGCAGGATATTCATGAAATGTTTGCTAATCCTGCTATCAAAGGCGTTATTTGTGCCGGAGGAGGTTATGGTTGTACACGCATATTGAATTTACTTGATTATTCGTTGATCGGAAAAAATCCGAAAGTACTGATGGGGTTCAGTGATGTGACTGCATTGTTGAATGCGGTTTATCAACAAACCGGTTTGGTTACTTTTCACGGACCGGTGGCCCGTACCATTCATCGTCCTTATAATACCCTTCAGTTTAGGAATGTAGTCATGTATCCAAAGGAAAATTATTTGATAGAAAGTACTGCTGATGACTTGGAAAAATCGGCTAACGATCCTGTTTATGAAAGATATACGATTACCCAGGGTAAGGCCAGAGGACGGTTAGCCGGAGGTAATCTGAGTTTGCTTGCTTCTATGGTAGGGACTCGTTTTATGCCGGATCTGAAAGGGAAAATTCTTTTCCTGGAAGAAATTGATGAAGAACCATACCGAATTGATAGAATGTTAACTCAATTACTTGAATCAGGCAATTTACAACAATTAGCCGGTATTGCAATGGGTATTTTTAAGGGATGTAATAAAGCCACGCCGGTGAATTCATTTACAGTAAAAGAAGTAATTGCAGACAGACTAAAACCGTTAAATATACCCACCGTATATGGTTTGTCTTTTGGTCACAATATCAATAACTGCACATTGCCTGTTGGTCTTCAGGTGGAATTGAATGCCGACTGTAAAACATTGAAATTTCTGGAAAAAGCGGTGTTATAAAATTCGTCTTTATTCGTTTTAATTTCAATGCCTCAAGAAATGAAAATTAAGAAAGTACTATTCTGGATTCTGAAATTGATTCTGGGAATTGTTGTTTTTTTGCTTTTATGGATCATTGCTGCTTTTATATTTCCCAGGATTAAAATAAATAAAGATTTTGTCTCCTGTCAGGGGAATGATTGTGTTACCATGTATGTACGTAGCAATGGCATGCATACTGATGTCGTTTTTCCTGTACAGGATAAAGAAAGAGATTGGAGAAACTTGTTTCCCATTGATCAATATGAAGGGGTTGACAGTTCTTTTACCTATATTGCTATTGGATGGGGAGATAAAGGGTTTTATTTAGATACGCCGACATGGGCAGACCTAAAAGTATCTACAGCACTGAAAGCAACAGTGGGTGCCAGTGGTTCAGCAATGCATATCGTTTATTTACCTTCGCCGCCCTCAACAGTCGGAGAATATGGGAAACAGTTGCATATCAGCCGGGAACAATACCGGAAGATGTTGGATTATATTGATGCTGCATTTGTGAAAAACGGACAGGGACAAGTGATTTTGATCCCTCATCCGGATTATGATATAAATGATCATTATTATGAGGCAAAAGGCTCCTACAGCATATTTAAAACCTGCAATGTGTGGACCAGCAAATGTTTGAAAACCGGAGGTATTACCAATGGTATCTGGGCGCCCACAGCGGCCAGTGTAATGTTGGGTTTGCCTGATGAATAGACAATATTATTTGATATTTACAATATCATAAACCACATATTTGCTATAGCCTCGCCAGGGTAATGCTCCTAAGTATTCTTTGTAGCGTAATTCAACTTCCCTTCCGCTTGAAAGCATAAGAGAGTCGGCTATATTTTTATCAACAATTGAAAAATCAAATTCATAAGATTGGATAGAGGCTCCCGGAGCTTTTACATTTCCTCTGTATCCAGCCTGTATAAGTTTGCCTTCATACGTTTTAAACACATAACCTTTATGTACCACAAAGTTTAATTGTCCGGCCTTAACTCCTGTACCTAATACAAAAAAGTAGTTGAAATAGATAAACACTGCTAATCCCACTATAAATATAATGATGATGTTACGCAGCCATTTTTTACCTTTACTATGTTTCTTTTCTTCTTTCTTTATTTCCATTTGCAGGGATATTAAATAAGATCGTAAAATTAGGTAAATTCTTTATACTAAAACAGTAAAAAGAATAATTTGTTTGCTGGTAAAAAGAAAACGTTTTTATTTTACGGGCTAAATTGATAACTTTGCCTTGTTTTAATTGTTAATTAAAACAAGAAGAATAATTCAATAAAATTCAAAAGTAATGAAAAGATATATTTTACTGATCACATGTGCTTTACTTTGTGTATGTTCTACTAAGGCGCAGATGGATAATCATGTGCACTGGTCTTTTACTTTGAAAGATAAGGATGCTACAGTAAAAGAACTGGTTTTTAAGGCAAACATAGATAAAGGTTGGCATTTATATGACCAGAATATGCCGGACGACGGTCCTGTACCTACAGAGTTTTCATTTGAACAGGTAATGGGGGCTGAATTAATCGGGAAACCTCGTGCAGGCTCTAAACCTTCGGTTGCTACGTCTGAATTTTTTCCAGGGATAGAACTGCGTTCTTATGAGGGTTCTGTTACTTTTGTTCAACAAGTCCGGGTGATTGATAAAAGTAAGTTTCACATCAATGGGTATGTTCGCTTTATGTCATGTGATGATAAAAGTTGTACTCCTCCCATGAATGTGGACTTTGAATTTACTAAGCAACAATTGTCAACATCCACTTTAAATGCCAGTGAAAAAGGGGAGGGGCCAGCCACCGTTTTGCCGGATACAAAAACAAAAACTTTAGTAGATACAGGAATAACACCATCAGATACTTTCCCGGGAATCAAAGATACGTTGACTTTGGTAAATCCAGTTGAGACTGGTGATGACATTGATTGGTGGGCCCCTGTTACTGCAGAATTACAGACATATGAGAACCACATCGGTATAAAGGATATGTCCTGGTGGTATCTTTTTATTGCCGGTTTTATCGGCGGATTAGTAGCATTTTTAACCCCTTGTGTATGGCCTATGGTGCCAATGACAGTCAGTTTCTTCCTGAAAAGGACAAAGAACCGGAAAAAATCTATTGCTGATACACTTTTATATGCTGTTTCCATCATTGTGATATATCTGTTGCTGGGATTACTGATTACAGCCATTTTTGGAGCCAGCGCTTTGAATGAGATGTCTACGAATGCCATATTTAATTTATTTTTCTTTGCTCTGCTGGTCTTTTTTGCCATTTCTTTTTTCGGCGCTTTTGAGATTACTTTGCCGGCTTCCTGGACCAATAAATTAGACAAGAAAGCAGATGCTACCACTGGTATCCTGAGTATTTTCCTGATGGCATTTACACTGGTATTGGTCTCGTTTTCCTGTACTGGCCCTATTATTGGAACACTATTGGTAGAGGCGGCCTCTTCCGGTTCTCAGCTTGCACCTGCAGTAGGCATGTTTGGATTTGCTCTTGCCTTATCAATCCCGTTTGCATTGTTTGCACTTTTCCCTTCCTGGATGCAAAATTTACCCAAATCGGGAGGTTGGCTCAACTCGGTTAAGGTGGTACTTGGTTTTTTGGAATTAGCTTTGGCTTTGAAATTTTTATCGGTCGCAGATCTGGCTTATCACTGGAGAATCTTAGACCGTGAAGTATTTCTTGTGTTGTGGATTGTTATTTTCATCCTGCTTGGTTTTTATTTATTGGGAAAAGTTAAGTTTGCCCATGATTCGGATGTGAAGTATGTGTCAGTTCCGAGGCTGTTTCTGGCTATTATTTCTTTTGCCTTTGCTCTTTATATGGTTCCCGGACTTTGGGGCGCTCCGTTGAAAGCCATCAGCGCATTTTCTCCACCTTTGTATACCCAGGATTTCAGCCTTTATAAGGGTGAGGTATTGCCTCAGTTCAAAGATTATGAAGCCGGAATGGAATATGCTCAAAAAGAGGGGAAAGCTGTGTTGATTGATTTTACGGGATATGGATGTGTGAATTGCCGGAATATGGAAGCTGCCGTGTGGACTGATCCAAGGGTTAAAAGTATCATAGATAATGATTACGTGTTGATATCATTGTATGTAGATGATAAGCAGCCTTTGCCCAAGGTTATAGAGGTGGAAGAATTCGGAAAAGAATATAAACTGAGAACAATTGGCGACAAATGGAGTTATTTACAACGAAGTAAGTTCGGTACAAATGCCCAACCGTATTATGTATTGTTGGATAATAACGGAAAACCATTAGGTCCGTCAAGGGCTTATGATAAAGATATAGAAAAGTATATCAGTTTTCTGAAGACCGGATTGAATGAATATAGAAAGAATAAATGAATACAAAAGAACAAAAAATGCAGGCTTTCGGCCGTTTGCTTGATATTATGGATGAGTTAAGGGAAAAATGTCCCTGGGATCGCAAACAAACAAACGAAAGTTTGAGAACAAATACGATTGAAGAAACGTTTGAACTATGCGAAGCAATTATTAGTAATGATATTTCCGGAATTAAAAAAGAACTGGGAGATGTTTTGCTTCACATTGTATTTTATGCTAAAATAGCAGAAGAAAAAGGCCAATTTGATGTCAAAGATATTTGTGATGCTCTTTGTGATAAACTAATTTTTCGCCATCCGCACGTGTTTGGATCCGAAGAGGCAGACTCTGCAAGCAAGGTGGAACAAACTTGGGAACAGATCAAGCTGAAAGAGAAAGGTGGAAATAAAACTGTTTTGGAAGGAGTCCCTACATCATTGCCTTCTATTCCTAAAGCACATCGGATACAGGATAAAGCCCGCAATGTGGGTTTTGATTGGATAGAGCGGGAGCATGTATGGGATAAGGTGGCTGAAGAATTTACAGAATTAAAACAGGAGATAAACCATTTGGATGCAGATAAAATGGAAAATGAGTTTGGTGATCTCTTTTTTTCACTGATCAATGCTGCCCGGTTATATAAAATCAATCCGGATAATGCATTGGAACGAACGAATCAAAAGTTTATCCGCCGTTTTAATTATATGGAACAGGAAGTCCTGAAACAAAATAAGAATCTTAAAGATATGACTTTGGCAGAAATGGATAAATTATGGAATGAAGCTAAAGTTAAATTAGAAAAATGAAACGACTTGCTTTATTGTTGTTATCTTTATCATTTTTGTATGCAAGGTCTCAAACGCAGGTAGACGGACAATTATGGTTGGATGGGGAATTGAATTATGTATATAAGTTGAGATATACATTTCAGGATGAAATCAGTGTTAAATCTTTGCTTTTTGGTGGCAATCGATGGCTTTCATTGGATATGACTCCTGCATTTGAATATAATATCAATGAATATTTGGATGTAGTCTCATCCATTCCTTTATCATATAGTATTCAAAAAGAATTTAACATGTATGAAGCAGGTGTAATGGTAGGTACAAGAGTTTATTTTACACCTTTCAGTCGTCCTCAAGTACGTACATTGATCCGTTTTGAAAACCGTTGGAATTATCGGGATGATTTGGATTCCTGGGATGTAAATAACCGCATTCGTGTGCGGGGTGAGTTTATTTATCCGATCAATAAAAGTGTTTATAATACTGATGATTTGTGGTATAGCATCACAGATGCTGAGTTCTTCTTCTCTATCAATGACGATGTTTCAGAACGTTTCGCCAATCGAATGCGTTTTCGTGCCGGAGCCGGTTACCGTCTGAACTATAAATTGCGTTTTGAAGCTCTTTACACTTGTCAACTGTCTCGTAATACGATAGCCGATCATTTTAATAATGTAAGTAATATTTTACGTTTGAGGGTGAAATATTATTTTAATTAAGAATTACGAATTACGAATTACGAATTACGAATTACGAATTATTTGTTATCCTAATTTGCTGATTTTTCGCAGCCGGTCTTCATCAATAATTTTAATTTTCCGGCCATCCAAGGTAATAATCCTTTCGGATACAAAGTTGGAAAGTGTGCGGATCGCATTGGAGGTAGTCATGTTAGATAGATTCGCTAAATCTTCCCTTGCCAGGTAGATGCTTATGGTAGCGCCGTCTTCTTCCAATCCGTAACTGTCTACCAGGAACAATAAAGACTCTGCCAGGCGTCCACGGATATGTTTTTGAGTAAGATTCACAGTCCGTTCATCAGCAATACCCAGATCAATCGATAATTGTTTGATAAAAAAGAAAGCCAGCTTATTGTTTTTTCCCAATAACTCTACCACAATTTTCATGGGGAGCAGGCATACCGAGGAATTTTCGAAAGCCGAAGCCCCCGTCAAATATGCTTCTTCTGCAAAATAAGCCCGGTAACCAAAATACTGAACCGGCTTTATCATTCGGATAATCTGACTCCTGCCTCCAACACCTTCTTTGAAAATTTTAACTTTACCTTTTAGCAGGCACATCATATCGGTAGGAGCGTCACCTTCTGAATAAATCATTTCATTTCTTTTGAAATTCCGGACAACAGCATTTTCACGAAGAATCTCCCGTTCTTTGTCATCGAGAATTCTCCATACTTCTTTCAAACTGGCAGATAAGTCGACCACTTGTTGATGATTTTTAATCATAGATGCTATACAACCATGTTATAAAGCACAAAAGTATAAAAAAAATTAATAAAAAATGCATCTATCCATAAAAAATAAAGTATACTGCGATATTCTACTGTTTTTTGTTATTTTTACATCGTTTTTTGATTCTTTAATTTGGAAAAAGTAAAAAAAATATTTCTTATTACCCTGTTTTTCATGACTGTTCAAGCAGTTGTGGCAGGTTGTCCCGATCATATTTCAGCTGATAGTGTGATGAAAAATGTCTTACAGCAGGCAAAAGTATTCGAATGGTATATCAAGGAATATGATACAAAAGCGTATATTAAGGGAACTTCTGTTGTATTGAAAAAAAATATCTTATTGAAATATGCCCCGGATATTTTTACTTTTGACAGAAAGGGAAAGGAAACAATTATGGAAGCCATGGTTGATGTTCATTATAAAGCCCCCAACCACTACACTCAAAAGATTACGGCTTTGACAGGTACCCGTATGAATACAAAAGATATTCATGACCGGGTTATGCAATTCCTGAATGTGAATATGTATAATCCAACATCATTTAATGATGAGGTATTGATGCCTTTTGCAGAGGGCTCTTTCAAATATTATACTTATCAGCATGAGGGAGTACTGGATACATTAGGGTTTCGTATGCATAAAATCCGGATAAATCCAAAGCAGATAAGTCCTAAGCTGATCACGGCATATGCTTATATTGTTGATGGGGTTTGGTCGGTAGCTCAATTGGAAGCTTCCGGTAAATATGAATTTGCAGAGTTCAAGGTCAAAATACAAACCGGAATCTTTAAGGATGATTTTTTGTTGCCGGTGAAGACTGAACTTTTTATGCGCATGAAATTATTTGGTAACCATGTGGATAACTATTATACTTCCGTATATGATTATACATCTGTTGTAAAATATGATAAGGACATTGGGCCCAAACAAAAAACTTATGATTTGAGTGAATATTTCAATGTGAAAACGGATTCAATACCTGTTATCAAAGATTCATTGTTTTGGGAGAAAAACCGTCCGGCACCCTTGTCTGATAAGGAAAATTTGATTTATCAGAATAGTCTGATTCGTAAAGATACTATTGGAATAGAGGAAGAGAATTCCCTGCGGGAAACATCCTGGAATTTTACGAAAATGATTATTAATCCTAAAAGATTCCAATATAGAGCTACTTATTTCCGGTATTCCGGTATATTAAATCCTTTGAAGGTCGGATATTCTGCCAATAATGGTTTTTCATATTCGCAGCAATTGAGATTACAAAGAAGTTATGAGAATAGTCGTGAGTTGGGTTTCTATCCTGATTTAGGATATGTTTTCGGAAGAAAAGAGTTTTATTTTCGTCTGCCTTTTGAATGGTTGTATTTGCCGCAAAAACTTGGGAAAGTCAGCCTTTCCCTTGGAAATGGTAATACAGGACCAGACTCTAAATTCATTAATGATATTAATACATATCTCAAAGATTCGACTTTCCATTTTGATGATTTGAATCTGGAATATTACAGAGACTATTATGCTGAATTTAAGAACCGTTTGGAGTTTACGAATGGATTTTTTGGTGATATTGGGTTGACATATCATTACCGGGAACCTGTTATTTCTTCACCTCCTGTGTATTTACGATCAGATGGTGTTGAGGCTGAAGTTCCGGAAAATCCGGTTATAGATGCAGTAGATGAAACCTATCAGAGTTTTGCGCCTACTATCTCATTGACATGGAACCCTGCCCAATATTATCGTATGGAAAGGAGGAAGAAAATTTATGTAGGTTCGGTTTGGCCAACGATTTCAGTGCAATATGCCAGGGGCATATCCGGAGTATTAGGTGGAGATAGTGATTTTGAGCGATTGGAAATGGATATTCAGCAACGTATACCAATGACAGCGCTTTCTTCTTTTCAGTATTATGCCGGATTGGGTGGTTTTACCAATTCTCAATCCCGTTATTTCGTCGATTTTACAAAATTTACCCGGAGAAATTTTCCTGAATCCTGGGATGATAAGATTGGTGGAGTATTCCATTTGTTGGATGATTATTGGTACTATTCTTCTGATGCTTATGTGCAGGCACATGTTATGTATGAGTCTCCTTTTATATTTCTCCGTTTATTCAAAAATGCTTCCCGGTATGTACTTTCTGAGAGGGTATATGCCAGTCAGCTGTATTTGCCGAAAATTATGCCTTCCTATACGGAATTAGGATATGGGATCGGTAATTTTATTTTCAATGTGGGTGTATTTGTGAATTTTCAGCACCTGGAATTTCAGAGGGTGGGGTTCAAGTTTGCTTTTGAATTGTTTAATTAAAATCCTCAAATTCCCCTCAACACTCTAATCGCCCCGGCAGACACCTCTACCTCATAACTTGCATTAGGAGTAACAATCTGCACCTTTGAAGTCCGGGCGTTAATCCGGCGGATATACTTTTTATTAATAATAATGCTTTTCCCGGCACGGATAAATATGTCTTTCGGTAATACTTGTTCGATTTCTCCCAGCCGTTCGAAGATAGGTTCGTTTTCACCGTTTGCTAATGCCATCTGGGCGTAATTACGGTCGCCTTCCACGTAGGCAATATCTTCCGCTTTGACCAATAACAACCCGCTGAGATTCTTAAAACGATACATTTTTTCGTTTTGGATGGTATACATCAGGTTGTGGACAGACGATGTGTTTTCCGTCCGCTTTTTGAACCGTTCGATGGCGATCGACAGGTTCTCTATCAATACCGGTTTAATCAGGTAATCGATGGCCGATAGCCGGATCGCATTCAACAAATATTCCGAATCGCTGTAAGCCGTGGTGAAGATGATGCCCGGAGGGACAAACGTTTCGCAAGCCAACTGGCAGATCTGATCCGCTAACCACAAACCATTTTTATTCGGAAGGTTGATGTCTAGGAAAAGGAGCTGGGGCTGATGTCTCAGGATCTCAACCAATGCGGTTTCCGCATTCTCGCAAGCCTTCAGTACTTCGATTTCGGGATGATATTCTTTCAATTTCTGAAGAAGGGTCTCCCGCGGATGAAATTCGTCTTCTACAATAATCGCTCTGATCTGTTCTGTCATATTCCGGCGGATAATAGCTTAATGATATACAAAACCGTAAGGTATTTCAATCACGAAACAGGTGCCGCAAGGCGTATCTCCATCGTACAAATCTACGATATTTTTTACGATTTTTTTCTTGTTCAGGCTATTATATATCTCAATCTGACGATTCAGTATTTCTAATCCTTGTTTTGTACTATGGATATTCCGGTTGGCTGCGACAGTACGGCCGATTCCATTATCTTCCACCCGGATCTCCACGGCATTGTCTGTCTGTTTTGCCTGGATTTTGAGTTTGCATCCCAAAGAACGACCACTAAAGCCGTGTTTGATGGCATTTTCACAATATGTATGCAACACCATGTTCGGCAACTGGATTTGTTGCTGATTCACTTCCGGATCGATATCGATAGAGTAATCAAATTTGTTCACATAGCGCAGTTTTTCTAATTGGAGGAACAATTGCGTATATTCCAGTTCTTCCTGGAGGTTGCGTGATGCCTTATCCACTTCCCGCAAGGTGCGTCCGATAAACTCCGAATAAATATTCAGCAGGCGGTTCGCTTCTTCTTTCGAAAAATTCATGATATAATACTCGATTGCCGAAAGCACGTTGGCGTTGAAATGCGGGATGGAACGCAAACGGATACTCCGGATACGCAATTCGTTCAGCTCTTTTTCCGTTTCTAACTGTTCCAGTAACCGTTTGTTTTTCTTTCGTTGGATATACAAGGCAAGTCCCGTGCAGATAAACATCAGCAGGAGAACCACTACTGCAACGAACCACCAGGTCTGCCAGAAAGCAGGATGGATGCTGAAACGTACCGTCTGAACATCACTCCGGGTATCATCGGAACCGGCATCGGCATAAGCCTCAAAGATATAATCTCCGGGAGGCAGATTGTTGAAGCTAACTTCTTTCTGTTGCGATGGCATACTCCATTCGTCCTGGAACCCAATCAACCGAAAGGAGTATCGCACACTCTCCGTTGCAGAATATTTCAATCCGATAAAAGAAAAACGAATGTTGCGCTGCTTGTACGAAAGCGCTCCCTGCTCAGGATCTGTTTTCAGCCAATGCACATTATCGGTCGATGCTTCACAATTCCGGATGTGGAAGAGGGGAGGGGCATTTTCCCGGATCAATTTCCGGGGATCGAAAGCGACTAAGCAATCCGTAAAAGGCACCCATAATGTACCTTGACTGTCACGGTATAAGCCATGAACCTGCGCTTCCTGTGCGGTTAATCCGTTCCTGTGGTTATAGAACAGGAAGTCGGTTTTTCCGGAAGAAGCGTACAGTTGCAAGTCCAGGATATATATGCCCTGGATCGTAGCGATCAGCAGGTGATCCGGATCCACCGCCATCATGCTTTGTATAAAATCTCCATTAAACCGGTGGACGGTAATGATACTGTCGTTCTGCACCAGGTTCAGCCGGTTTTCACTTCCCGACCAAAGCCGGCCTTGTTTGTCTATACACATAGGTACTGTAAAAGCAGTATGCTTATATTTCATCAATTGCACGCTATCCCCATCCACAATACTGATTCCTGTGCTTCCGCTGACGTACCAACGGCCTTTGCCGTCTATCAAAAAATCCTGTAAATCCAATTGTTTCAAAAACTCTTCGGAGAAGAAACGAAGCGATTTTCCCTGTTTATCACACAAATGAATCCCACGGGGCGTCAGTATCAATAGATTATCATCCCCGGATGGGGTTACCCGGCAATATCCTTCGGTGTTTGGCGGAAAACCCGCCCAGGAAAAATGTTTCTGATCGTAGATTAATAGATCGTTATCCCGGGGGAAATAAAGTCTCCCGTTGATAGCCGCCGAACCAAAAAGGAACGAACTATTCTTAGTCATAGGATACTGTACGAAACCGGATTTATCACTTGTCTTCCGGATCAATTGTCCGTAGTACGTGCCCAACCAATACGTTCCTGCCGGATGTTCCAGGATACTTTTGACAATATCGTTCTCTACATAATAGTTTTTGAAATCAAATTGAAGGTAATTATACAAACCGTTTTGCGATGCAATCCACAAGTTGCCTTCCCGGTCGTATAAAATGTCCCAATTTCCCCCTTTACAATCAGGAACAAGCGTTTCTATCTGTTGATTCTTAAACCGGTAAATGGAGAAAAAATCTTTGATAATCAGGCTTCCATCGCTTGCTTCTACTGCCTGTTTGTGATTGGCGAACTTACAAGAAAATAATTTAGTACACTGTTTGCCGTTCAATTGATAAATACCATCGTTGTCAAGTCCTAACAAACCGAGCGTACTATGCCTGACAAAAGCTTCTATCGTTAGTTTGGGAATAAACGTTGTTTGCCGTTTCGGAATATCATATATATTCAAACCCTTCAATGAAGGCATATACATGATGTTGTTTGCAATATCCAGATACGGTTTACTCGCTCCGATCTCATCCAACTCCGGCGTTTCCAATACGGTAGTTAACGAATCTCCCTGCCAACGCATCAACCATTTCTGTGTTTCATCCTGGTTTTCAAATATCAGGTAACCTTCCGGTAAATTCCTGGAGTTGAAGGTATTCAGGTAGACACTGTCGGGTACAAGCCGGATGCTCCGGATAGAATCGTTTTTATCCACAATAAAAACATCATGGTAAGTATAAGCCCTGACATTTCCTTGCGGATCCGTATCGAAATACAGGATATTGATTGCGGTTTCCGACAGGAAAGATGTAAACGAAAACCCATCGAAACGGCTAAACCCCTTATAAGTACCCACCCAGATAAATCCCTGTTTGTCCTGGTATAAAGTTTCCAACAATAAGTTTGGCATCCCGTCCCGCAAATCATACCGCCGGTTGCTGTATTCCATGTGGATAGCTTCCTTCTCCCCGGCAAAAACCGGAGAGAAAGAGATGATCAGCCATATACCACAAACAATATCCCGTATTTTCATAACCCAATCATTTTTTACTTATCCTCCTTGGACAAAAATACAATTTTTATTTATGCAGTAGTTCGTCATTTCAAGATAATTTTCCCTGTTTCCATGACTCCGTCTCCTGTAATCCGTACCAGGTATATCCCTTTAGGCAACACGGAGATATTGAAACTTCCTTTCCCATTGGTTTCCTCCACATTCCATTCACGGATGAAGACAGTTTGCCCCATCGGATTACTTAAACTGATTGTCAATTTTCCGGCAATGGAACTTCCTGCAACAATATAGAACACACCATTTGTTGGGTTCGGATAGAGGGTATAGCCGATTCCCTGCTTATCTATTATGGAAATATCTGTCAATTTTACCAATACCTCGTCCGATATGTTGCTACATCCCCAGGTATTGCTTGCCGATACGCTGTATAAACCGTCTGTATTTGCCACGTACCAGGTCCCGGTAGCTCCTTCGATCGCTTCCCCGTTGAAATACCACTGGTTCCCCGATGCGATATTGGAATACAAAGTATCCTGGCTTTGACTGATGACCGGTTTTTCAAATGAAACCACGCTCCACTCGATCAAAGCCGATTTGCCCCAACCAGCCAATCCGCTACTGTATTTATGCAATTTTCCCAGATCTACACACAAGGTATAAGTGCCCGAAGCATTCGCTACACGATTCAATCCGGTAATTCCATACTGAACTTCGGAAATCTTGTTGATTTGCAGGGAAGCCGTGCTAACCGTGTTTCCATTGTGCGTCAGAAGTAATGCACTTTTGTTCCAACCGTTTGATTCGACCGCATCCGAGAAATTCAGTTTCACTTCTCCCGGTGTTTCGCAGAAATTAGAGCGTAATAAGTTCTCCCAGGATGCTGTCAAAGGTACATTATCGATGTAAAGCTGTAACTCGGCGGTATTGACAAAACCTGATTTGTTGATGGTTTTTGCTACAATTGTTACATTTCCGGTCGATTTCAATTCTACCGGGACAGAGATCCGTTGAGGATTTTCCACATAAACCTGTTTCAGCAGGCTTTCGTCTCCCACATTCTTTTCATATACTTCCACTTTGATATCCGCTTGGGAAATATCCATGGAAACCGTCAGTGAACGAGTCGATGTGATGCCATCGGTAGACGAATGGCCCAAATCCGGACTGATTGCCAGGCTCGTGGCTTTCACCGGTAACGAACGGTCTACCTTCCAGGTGTATTCGCTGAGACCGTTTCCTTTGTTGCCGTAAACATCTTCTATTTCAGACAGGTTCAGGCTCATCCGGTAGTTTTTTTCAATGTAGGAGATATCTTTCAATCCGCTGATGAAATACTTATCTCCGGCTAATTTTTTGATAGAGATGAAAGAAACCGGTTCCCGGGTGTCGTTGGCGAAACATTGGAGATGCTCCAATGCCAGGTTTTTGATCTCTTCGTTGAATACCACATACAATCCCGTCAGGTGTTGTTCATCTAAACCTCCGGTATAGTCGGGCGACCAGGAAAGCACTGTCGGACCGGTACGGTCTACCAGCCAGTCGATGGTTTGTGTAGTCTGTCCGTACTTATTACTGGTAGACTGTACCTTGGTAAGGTCTATTTTTAAGGAGTAAATACCATCGACTCCATTCAATGCCTGAAGATTTTGTACTTTGAACCACATCTGATCGTTTCCTACCGGGCTGATACTTATACCGGTGACAGGAATTGAATTTCCATCCCGTTCAAGGCCGAAGGCTGTAGTTGTAACCGTTTCGGGTTTTACAGGCATATTGAACTTCAGTCGCAACGTATCGATAGGGACTCCTGATGTTTCATCGATTCCGTAGATTTCCGCGATTGCCGGAACATCAAGCATTTGCGTCCACGAAGTTTGTTTGCCGCTGGTTCCGGAATTACCGGGTAAGTCGGAGATTCCCGCTGCCTGTACGGTCATCACATAGTATCCGCTGGCTTTTGTCAATGCAGAGATATCGACTAAATAAGATGATTCACGTCCGGAGACTTTCCCTATTTCAATCCGTTCGTCGGCAAGGTTTTCACCGCCCTGGCAACGCAAAACAATGTCTTCGTATGTAAACGAATCCGGATCGATTTCCTTGTTGAAAGTAACCACTACATGTTGTAAGGGCGTAGTGGTAAGTTTTACAGGTATATTTTCGAATTTAGTTACAGCCGGCGGATTCTGATCAATGGCTTCGAACGTCAACGTGTAAGATGTTGCCCCCCGGATACTATCCACAAAATGCAGTTTATTTTCATATACCGGCTCTTTCCCATCCAGTAAGGTACATCCGGTTTGCCAGAAATTAGTCAGCGGTATGGATTTCCCATCGTTTCGTTTCACTGCCGACAAGCGGAAGCGGTTGCTGCCCGGGTCATCGACTATACCGTAGTTCCATCCGGGTTTGGAAGGCTGTACCGTTAATTCCACGGACAGTTTTCCGGCGCTTACATTTCCACTGGATTCCGCGATGACTACCGGAACTACATCGGTCATTGTACCATCGGAGAAATAAAGGGCATCCGGAGTATCGTGGGCATCCGGTATATCATTTACTAAGAAATCATTGATACCGTCATCATTTCCGGTAACACTTTGAATAAGTTCGTGTACCGATATACCCTCTACTAAGCTCAGGTTGGCATTGCCATAGCTATTCAGGTGTGTTACTTTCGCTTCGTACGATACGAAATGTCCGAGCAGGCTGCTGGTAAACCACCATTGTCCGATACCTGTTTT
>JAVBMQ010000095.1:0-11892 GCA_031552335.1 Bacteroidales bacterium
CAATGCATTGAAATATTCGATTGATGATTTTTTCCGCAAGAGAATGTTCAAAGGAGAAATCATCAAGACTACGAATATGATGAATTATACATTGGCTCAACAGTATCCGGATACAGCAAGTTTAAGATACGCACAAGATAGTATTGAAGCCCGGTTGAAAACTTTTGAACGGGATCTTTGGACGAGTTCAAATGATATGCTGGAAAAAGTAGATAAAAAATCAACAACTACAGAATCTCAGGATACAAAAGAAACTAAAGTGAAAACATCTAAACCGAAAGCGACTAAACAGTCATCACCATCAGCTGAAAGAAGTGTAAGAAGAAGATGAACATTTTTTTAGATTGCTTTCTCACCTTTGCCAGGATTGGAGCATTTACATTAGGCGGAGGTTATGCGATGATTCCTGTCGTACAAAGAGAAGTTGTCACTAAGAAAAAATGGATATCGGATGAAGAGTTTATAGATATGCTGGCCGTAGCACAAGCTACTCCCGGAGCCTGGGCTATCAATGTATCGGTTTTTGTGGGCTATAAATTAAAGAAAAATACAGGCAGTATTGTCGCCGCTTTAGGCACAATATTGCCTTCTTTTTTGATTATCCTGTTGATTGCTATGTTCTTTACTCATTTTGAAGATAATATATATGTCAACAGGATGTTCAAAGCTGTTCGTCCGGCCGTAGTGGCATTAATTGCTGTTCCTGTATTCACTACAGCACAACAGGTGAAAATCAATGTAAAGACTTTCATGATTCCTGTTCTGGCTGCCCTTCTAATCTGGCAATTCAGCATTTCTCCGGTTTATATTATACTTGCCGCCGGTATTGGAGGATATCTTTACGGCCTTTTCAAAAGAAAAGCATGATGTATTATGATATACCTGAAATTATTCATATCATTTTTTAAGATCGGCCTTTTCGGGTTTGGCGGAGGTTATGCCATGTTATCACTGATTCAGCATGAAGTAGTGGATACACACCAATGGCTTACTTTACAAGAGTTTACCGATATTGTCGCCATCTCTCAAATGACCCCGGGACCAGTCGCTATCAATAGTGCTACATATATAGGTTATACAGCCACAGGTGATGTCTGGGGTTCTGTATTGGCCACTATAGCGGTTTCACTACCTTCCCTTATTATTGTGTTATTGATTTGCCGTTTCATTGGAAAGATAAAGAATAACAAACATGTAGAAGATATTTTCAAAGGTTTACGCCCAACGATAGTCGGATTAATAGCTGCTGCCGCTTTATTATTGATGAATAAAGAAAATTTCATTGATTATAAAAGCATCATTATTTTTGTCGTAGCCTTTATTTTAGTCATGTTCCTCAGAGTCCATCCTATCTTAATGATCCTTTTGGCAGGAATTGCCGGTTTAGCAATTTATTAAGGAAAGAGCGGTAAATGGGGTTCGAACCCACGACCTGAAGCTTGGGAAGCTTCCGCTCTGCCAACTGAGCTATTACCGCGAATATTTTCTTACAAATGTAAGAAAATAATTGACAATTGTCAATTAAAAACGACTGTCTTATTTTTATAAGTCAACACCTTTCGTTGAATATGCTTTTCCACTCCTCTTGAAAGAACGATTTTTTCCAGGTCTTGTCCTTTATGTACCAGCATTTCTACAGTATCTTTGTGTGAAATCCGGGTGATATCCTGTTCGATGATGGGACCGGCATCCAGGTCGGTTGTTACATAGTGGCTGGTAGCGCCAATTAGTTTTACTCCTCTTTCAAATGCAGCATGATATGGTTTTGCACCTACAAAAGCAGGCAGGAATGAGTGATGGATATTGATAATCCGGTTAGGATAGTGACTGATAAAATCAGCACTGATGATTTGCATGTATCTTGCCAATACAATAAAATCCACCTTATGCTCTTTCAATAAAGCTAATTCGGCCTTTTCCTGTTCTTCTTTATTACCTTTTGAGACGGGAAAAACATGGAAGTCTATTCCAAATCTTTTTCCTACCTTTTCCAGATCCGGATGGTTACTGATGATAAGGGGGATTTCTACCTGCCATTCTCCCGCTGTATAACGGGCTAATAAGTCATAAATGCAATGAGACATTTTGGAGACAAATATCGCCATTTTCGGTTTGTAGTCGTTGAAATACAACCGGAAATATATTTGGTATTTAGAGGCACATAAGGTGGAAAAATATTCTTCGATCTTATCTTTCGGAATGATAAATGTTTCCAATTCCCATTCCACACGCATGAAAAAAACATTTTCTACCCGGTCTACATGTTGGTCAAGATATATAATATTTCCTCTGTTTACATGGATGAAATCCGTAACCATGGCGATAATACCCGGTTGATCAGGGCAGTGCATTAGTAAGATAGCTGTAGGACTTTGATTAGGCATCATTTTTTTATTTTTTTGAGGCACAAAGGTAGAAATAATTTGTTTATCTTTGTTTTCCATTGTATAAAAAGTGATTTTATGAAACGTTCTATTTTTATTTTACCATTTTTTCTTTTGACTTTGTGCCTGTATGGACAGTCTAAAGGAACTCCGACGCCTGTTAAGAATCTGATTGTAATGATACCGGATGGAACTTCATGGGGAACTGTAACAGCATCCCGTTGGTATCAGATTTATAATAAATTGGGAGGTGATAGACTGAATATAGATCCTTATATTTGTGGCTCAGTAGTAACTTATTGTTCCAATGCTCCGATTGGAGATTCTGCTCCGACGACTTCCTGTTATATGACAGGGATTCCTGCACGTGCCGGAAATGTTTCTACATATCCATTGGCAGATTCCGGAAATGATTTATATCCGTTGGATTCATTGATGGCCTATCAGCCTTTGGTGACGATTCTGGAGGCTGCCAAGATGACTCAAAGCAAAGCAACAGGATTGGTCTTTACCTGTGAATTTCCTCATGCCACCCCTGCTGATTGCTCTTCTCACTATTATGACCGGGGCAATTATAAATATATTGCATCACAGATGGCATATAATAATCTGGATGTCGTTTTTGGGGGAGGTAGCAGTATTATAACCGATGATATAAAAGAGCATTTTGAAAGAAACGGAACCGTTTTGATTCAAAAAGACCTGAATGCTTTCAGGAACTATAATGGAAATGCAAAAGTCTGGGCGTTGATGGATGATAATGCTTTTCCTTATGATTTGGACAGAGATACCACTCAAATTCCATCTTTGGAAGAAATGACCCGTAAAGCAATAAATCTGCTTTCAAAAAATGAAAATGGATTCTTCCTGATGGTGGAAGGTAGTGAAGTCGATTTTGCTGCACATGCCAATGATGCAGTAGGTTGTATGACTGAGTTCCTGGCTTTTGACAGAGCTGTAGGGGTAGCTTTGGATTTTGCCCGTAAAAATGGAGAAACAGCTGTAATAATTATGCCTGATCATGGTACCGGAGGCTTTAATATTGGCAACAGGTTATGTAAATCTTATGCAGAAACAAGTTTAGATCAGATATACGGACTTATTTCAACTTTCAAAAATACAGGAAAAGGTATTGCTCAACATTTGATGAAAACACCTGTAAATGAAATTCCTCAGGTATTTAAAGAACGAACAGGAATTGAACTGACAGATGCTGAACTTCAATCTATAATCAAAACACAGAGTATGGTTGAAGGAGATTATATGAAAGTCAGTAATACAGATAATGTAATATCGGCTACTAATAAAATAATCAACTCGCACATTTGTTTTGGATTTACTACGGGAGGGCATACCGGAGAAGAGGTTTTCCTGGCTGCGTATCATCCGGATGGTACGATTCCTTTGGGAATGAACCGGAATGTGGAAATTCATCAGTATTTGTGTGATGTTATGGAACTGCAAACTCCTATGCCGGAATTGACACAGCGTACTTTTGCCAAACATACTGATGTTTTCAAAGGTTTATCATATGAAATAGAAGACAAGGATAATTTTCCGGTATTAGTTGTCCGGAAAGGAAAGAAAGTATTGAAAGTCCCCGCTTTTAAATCGATTGCTTACTTGGATGGCAAGCTGATTAATTTGGGTTCGGTAACTGTTTATGTGGATAAGAATGAGACTTTTTATTTGCCCGCTAATATTTTGAGAGGAATATTTTAGATTTTGAATTGAATGGAGCTAAGAATGTTGGATTCCGGTCTTGTGCTTATAGTATTCCTTATCAGAGAATAGTTCTTTAGGTATTATAAGGACATTCTGTGTCAATTTGTAAGTTCTGTAAAAGGAAAGAGCAACCTGTAATAACAAGTTGCTCCCGGGTTGCGTAGATTCTTCTCTACTATTGCTTCTCTTTAGCAATTTTTTTTAATATCGTTTTGCATATGACAATGCTTTTTATATCTTTGTGAATCTTTAGATACTACAAAGATAATAATTATTACGACAATAGTAGTAATAATTTTGCTGTTTCTTATATTTTAAAATTTGATATCTTACTATGAATCAATATGTGTGTTGTTTAAATGAAATATTATTTGATATAAATACAGTGCAAATATATATCAAATAATTATACAAATATAATGTTTTGGCAAGTTTTTTGTATGAAAAGATATATTTATATTTATTCTAAATAAGGTGTATGAAAGATAGTGGTGCTATAGCATTGAGAATAAGGGAATTAATGGATATTTTGGGTTGTAATCAAGCTGAGTTTGCGGATAGGTGTGGTGTTGCACAAGGAAATTTATCAGCCGCTTTAATCGGGGAGACTCGAACAGTAGGGAAGGCTCTTATAGGTAAAATACTTAAAGCCGGCTTCGGAGTTAATGAGGCTTGGCTGCTTAGAGGAGAGGGTGAGCCTCTTAGGAAAGAAAAATTACCTCCTCCTGTTAGACTTCAAGATGATCCACTCCCTTATAAAAATAGGTTTATGGAGGATAAAAAGCATAATGTCTTATTGGAAATATTCAAAGTTTTGCAAGAAATCAGGGATATATTGTCTGGATTAAAGGGGATTCAAAATAATTGAAACCGGACAAGTTTAATTGGGTTTTATGAAATAATGGTTTTGTATTTTAGTGGACAAACAAATAATATGATCAGGGTCTTTATACATTGATCTTATGGCTTGATTGGATGTGGTGGCAAAAGTATGTTTTGGTATGTAGTATTGATATAAATATTTTACAAATATATATCAAATATTTTTATTATGATAACGATTTGATAAGTATTTGATAATATTCGATATGTTTATAATTATTCTAAATAATATATATGGAAAATGAAGATGATATAAGATTGAGAGTTAAGGAGTTGATGAGACTGCTGAATGTAAATCAATCTAAATTTGCAAAGGGATGTGGTATTAAACAGGGGAATTTATCTGCAGTTCTGAAAGGGAGGCGAAAAGTTGGTACTGTGCTTATAAACCAAATAGCTCTTGGGTGGAATGTTAGCAAAAAATGGCTTCTTACAGGAGAAGGTGATAGTTTTAAGTCGGTTGGGATAATTTCAGATGATGACTTAACTCAAGAGGTTCAATATGAAATTTTTGAAATTAATAAAGGTCTATTGGAGTCTAATAGGGGCTTGGTTGAATCTAATAAGGGCTTGGTGGAGTCTGCTAAGGACTTAGTGGAATCCAATAAAATGTTGACAGAAACAATTCGTAATATGCAGGATAGTAAAGTTGTTTTTGATGAGAAATTTTTTAATTTGATTGATAAAATTATTAACCAAAAGTGATTTTCTGGTTAAAAGTTAAAAATCAAGGATGGTATAAGATTACTTTCTTTTGATTGACATTTGTTGTTGCGTACTAAAAATTTTTGTTGTCACAGTGGACCTGGAGGGATTCGAACCCTCGTCCAAACGAGGAATTAATCTGCTTTCTACATGCTTATCTTCGCCTTGATTGTCGACTTAACGCAAGACCGAAGCCACCAACGTTAAGCTTATCCCTTTCATTTCATTCAAAGACCAGGGCTTTCTTCAAACTATCTCCGATATTGCTGTACCACTGTTTCGGATTGCTTCGAAGCCAGAGCTTCCGAGTGATATCTCGTCCAAACACCTGGTGTAAGGAAAACGCTTGAAATCTACTATACTTCGATTAAGCTGCGAGAGCGTAATTATTTTCGCCAGTTAATTGTTTATCATCCGAGATTTAAGTGCCGGACAACGACGCACTGCATGCTTACAAACCACTTCTGCCCGCTGTCAAAACCGGTCAAGCCCAATTGAAATTCTAAATTTTGAATTTAATAGACGTTGCTATTTTTGAAATCACAAATCAAAATTAAATTATTCAGAATTTATTTCACAAAGATAATGCCTTTTTTTGTCAAAATGTGCAAGTTATATTTAATATTTGTTTTTATTTTTCCAATCTGGAAGGAAAATCTATTGAGAACAACTATGCCGTGTTATCCGGGCTTTTCGGTTTGTTGCTGACCGGTTTGATTGCTGTTTGCCTGTGGACTTTTTATCCAGATTGTTACTTGTTTATTCTCCATATTCTTTTTGTTGTGACAGGTATTATTATATACTATATGAGTTATCATGTTTCCCGAATCAGCTTTACTTCCGAAAATTTTATTACAGAAACGGAAAATGACGGAAAGAATGCACATGTACCAATGGATACTCATGCAAAAATACTTCCTTTATTTGTCAAATTGATAGATGAAAAAAAGATATTTCTTCAGCCCAACTTAACATTAGATGATATTGCGCGGTATATCCATTCAAATCGTACTTATGTTTCCCATATTATCAACGAAGAATTTCAATGTGGATTCCATAAATTTATTAATAATAAACGCTTAGACTACGCCAAAACGCTGGCTGTTAAAAATCCTCACTTCACACAAGAACAAATTGCCAAAATAAAAAAAACGAAGGGACAATGTATTGTGCATTGTCCCTTTGTTTATTGGTTCAGTATGAACTATTCCCACTCAATCGTTGCCGGCGGTTTAGAACTGATATCATATACTACCCGGTTTACCCCTTTTACCTTATTAATGATTTCATTAGAAACCTTAGCCATAAATTCATAAGGTAAATGTACCCAGTCGGCAGTCATGGCATCCGTAGAAGATACGGCACGAAGGGCTACGGCATTTTCGTATGTTCTTTCATCACCCATTACTCCTACAGATTGCACAGGTAACAGGATTGCTCCGGCTTGCCATACCTTATCATATAAGTTCCACGCACGTAATTCCCGGATGAAAACATCATCGGCATCTTGTAGAACACGTACTTTTTCAGGAGTGATATCTCCGAGAATTCTAACGCCTAAGCCTGGTCCCGGGAACGGATGACGGTTGATCAGGTGTGCCATCATACCTAATTCACGGCCTACCTTCCGGACTTCATCTTTGAACAACAATTTCAAAGGTTCCACTAATTTTAGATTCATCTTTTCCGGTAAACCTCCCACATTGTGATGTGATTTGATTACAGTACCTGTAATAGACAAGGATTCGATAATGTCAGGATAAATAGTTCCTTGTCCGAGCCATTTGACATCTTTCAGCTTATGTGCTTCTTCGTCAAAGACATCAATAAATCCTTTTCCTATGATTTTTCTTTTTTGTTCGGGATCTTTTACTCCGGCCAGATTTTTGTAAAATCTTTCTTTTGCGTCTACACCTATTACATGGAGACCGAGGTGTTCGTAATCTTTCAATACGTTTTCAAATTCATTTTTACGCAACAAACCATGATCAACAAAGATACATGTCAGGTTTTTACCAATGGCTTTGTTCAGGAGGACTGCTGTCACAGAAGAGTCTACACCTCCGGAAAGAGCCAGGATAACTTTGTCGTTACCTAATTGTTCTTTCAATTCTTTAACAGTAGATTCTATGAATGAAGCAGGACTCCAGTCTTTCTTACATTCACAGATATCCAAAAAATTGTCAAGAATAGTAGTGCCTTGTTCTGTGTGAAATACTTCCGGATGAAACTGTACTCCCCATGTTTTTTCTCCTTTCACATGATATGCCGCAGCTTTTACATCATTGGTACCGGCAATAATTTCAAAATTTTCCGGCAATACGGTGATGGTATCTCCATGTGACATCCATACCTGTGTGTTAGTATGAATACCTTTCATCAAAGGATCATTGGAGTTTACGGCAGATAAATGAGCGCGTCCGTATTCCCGTGAGTCTCCTTTTTCTACTTTTCCTCCGTTAGTGTATGCAATCAATTGAGCTCCATAACAGATGCCCAATACAGGATATTTACCGCAAATAGAAGAAAGATCCGTTTTGAAAGCATCTTTATCATTGACGGAAAAAGGACTTCCGGAGAGGATGATTCCTTTGACATTTTTTGTGTCGGCCGGAAACTTGTTGTAAGGAACGATTTCGCAATATGTGTTCAGTTCTCTTACCCGCCGACCGATCAGTTGTGTGGTTTGAGAACCAAAATCAAGAATGATAATTTTTTCCATTGTTGTTGTCCATCTAATTTGCTTGCAAAAGTAAGAAAATAGTTTAAAAAATACTTTCTGTCAAACCAAATAGTTTGTAATTTTGTTTATAAATTATAAAACGTAAATTCTAAATTTTGAATTCTGAATTTTGGATGATTGGGATTTCAAATTCTTTATTTTAATTCAAAATTTAGAATCCAAAATTCAAAATTTAAAAAAGTTTTATTATGGGTAATAATGTGAAATTTTTCTTAGGAGTAGCTGTTGGAGCAGCAGTAGGGGCAGCAATAGGCTACGCATTGTCTTCCGGAAAGAAAGGCGAATGGTTGAATACATTGGAAGAAAAAGCCTGTAAGGCAAAGGAAGATCTGGAAGTGGTCGTTGATCAGATTAATAAATCAGTGCAAGGTATTATCAGCCGTGCATAAAAATCAATAGGGATGGAAAAAAATTTAGCGGATGTATTTACAGATGTAAAAAAAGATGTGACTACTTACCTGGATCTAAGGCTTAAGTTGTTGAAACTTGAAACATATGAAAAAACAGGAAAAATTGCAGCTGTTATGTCATTTGTTTTCGTGATTCTTTTTATTGTGTTTTTTGCTGTTTTGTTTCTTTTCCTGGGATTGGGCTATCATCTGGGGAATCTTTTAGACAACCAGGCACTTGGGATGACTCTGATTGGGAGCATTTACCTGCTTATTCTGATTATTGCGATCTTGTTCAGGAAAAGTTTTATGAGCAAGATATTCAGTTTATTTATTGCCGAACTAACAGCTGATGACGATGGAAAGGAACAAGCGTAAAATATCTGGGAGTGAGAAATTACAACTTCAAAAGGATCTTTTGAGAAAACAGATTTTTGAGCAGGGAAAAGTGTTGGATGAACATTTTTCTTATTTGCAAGAGAATCTGGGAACATTACTGCTGAAAGCGACTGTGTATACTTTACAGGATCGCCTGCCTCCGGGAATACGGAAATTTATTGTTCCTTTCCTCGTGAAGAATGACAATCAATCTCCCGGCAATAAAGATCAGGAACCAGTCCGGCAACCTGCTGGCAATAAGTTCATACAGACTATACAAATGTTTGGGGCTACAATGCCTGTAATTGTTGATCTGGCACTGCCATTGTTAATAAAAGCAGGGGTAAGGTTCCTGAAAAAGAAATTTTTTAAAAATAAAGATTAATCAATAAGATGGTTTTCGACATAGAAATGATCCGGCAGGTATATGCTGCTTTTGCCGGAAAAGCCAAGTCAGTCAGAGAGGTTTTGAGAAGACCTTTGACTCTGACGGAAAAAATTTTGTATACTCATCTTTCAGATGAAAAGAAAATGATAAATTTTTGCCGGGGTGAAGATTATGTGAATTTTGCTCCCGACAGAGTTGCCATGCAGGATGCTACAGCACAAATGGCTTTGTTGCAATTTATGAATGCGGGACGGGAAACGACAGCAGTACCTACTACAGTGCATTGCGATCACCTGATTCAGGCATATCATTCGGCAATAGTTGACTTACAACAAGCTGAAAAGGCTAATCGGGAGGTGTATGATTTTCTTCGTTCCGTATCTGATAAATATGGGATTGGTTTTTGGAAACCTGGGGCAGGGATTATCCATCAGGTAATTCTTGAAAATTATGCTTTTCCCGGAGGAATGATGATCGGTACGGATTCTCATACTCCTAACGCAGGAGGCTTGGGTATGATTGCCATTGGGGTAGGAGGGGCTGATGCTATGGATGTGATGGCTGGTATGCCCTGGGAATTAAAAATGCCTCGTATCATTGGTGTGAAACTGGCAGGTAAGCTTTCCGGATGGGCATCACCTAAAGATGTTATCTTAAAGTTAGCAGGTATTCTTACTGTAAAAGGAGGAACGAATTCCGTCATCGAATATTTTGGAGAAGGCGCTTCAACCATGTCTGCCACCGGTAAAGGTACTATTTGTAATATGGGTGCTGAAGTGGGAGCAACGACGTCTCTTTTCCCGTATGACCGCAAAATGTCGGATTATTTACGGGTAACCGGCCGGACAGAAGTGGCTGATATTTGTGATGGTATGTTACCCAATTTACAAGCTGATCCGGAAGTATATGCTGATCCTGATAAATATTATGATCGGGTAATTGAGATAGATTTAAGTACTTTGGAACCTCATATCAATGGCCCTTTTACACCGGATCTTTCCTATCCCTTGTCTGAATTTGCCAGGGCTGTAGTAGAAAAGCATTATCCCCGGAAAATGGAAGTCGGTTTGATCGGTTCCTGTACCAATTCTTCTTATGAAGATTTGCAACGGGCGGCCTCTGTGGCACGACAAGTGAAAGATAAAAAATTGAAGACCCAAGCTTCTTTTATGATCAATCCGGGTTCGGAACAAATACGCTATACTGCAGAGAGAGATGGTATTTTATCGGATCTCGAAGATATGGGTGGCGTATTGATGGCTAATGCCTGCGGACCATGTATCGGTCAATGGAAAAGGGAAATGGACGATCCAGATCGACCCAATTCTATTATGACTTCTTTCAACCGGAATTTTGCCAAACGTAATGATGGGAATCCTCAGACACATGCGTTTGTAGCCTCTCCGGAGATTGTAACGGCTTTTACCATTGCAGGAGATTTGTGCTTCAATCCGCAGACAGATACATTGGTAAATGAAGATGGAGAACAGATAAAGTTAGATGAACCTACAGGTTCAGAATTTCCTTCAAAAGGTTATGATGTAAAAGATGCCGGTTATCTGGCTCCTGAAGAAAAAAATAAAAATATATCCGTAATTATACATCCGGAATCCAAGCGTTTGCAAGTATTGAAACCTTTTTCTACGTGGGATGGGAAAGATACACTTGATTTAAGTTTGTTAATTAAAGTTAAGGGGAAGTGTACTACCGATCATATATCAATGGCGGGTCCGTGGCTGAAATTTCGCGGACATCTGGAAAATATCTCCGACAATATGCTGATTGGAGCTATGAATGCTTTTAACAACAAGACAAATTCAGTACTTAATCCTCTGACTGAAAAATATGATCCAGTGCCTGTGCTGGCAAAGGAGTACAAAAAAACCGGAATTTCATCGGTGGTGGTTGCTGAAGAAAATTACGGAGAAGGTTCTTCCCGTGAACATGCAGCTATGGAACCTCGTTTCCTGAATGTAAAGGCAATTATAGTCAAGTCTTTTGCCCGGATTCATGAAACAAACCTGAAAAAACAAGGTATGCTGGCTTTGACTTTTGTTGATAAAAATGATTATGAGAAAATACGGGAAGATGACGGGATGATTATATCCGGATTAAGGACGTTTTCTCCAGGAAAGAATCTGACAGTCAATTTATTCCACAATGACGGAACTGTTGATACTTTTGAAGTGTCTCATTCTTATAATGCTTTGCAGATAGAATGGTATAAAGCCGGAAGTGCGTTGAATAAATTACGAATTACGAATTGAGAATTACGAATTAAAGATTGAAAGCAGAAGA
>JAVBMQ010000110.1:0-5129 GCA_031552335.1 Bacteroidales bacterium
GATCACCCCTTCTTTGGAAGAAATGTGCCATGTAGCTGAAGCACTCGAAAAAGCAGGTTTTTCTGTTCCCATATTTATTGGTGGTGCTACAACCTCCCGTTTACATACAGCGGTTAAAATTGCCCCTAAATATTCTCATACGGTATTGTATGTAAAAGATGCTTCTCAGAGTGCATTGGTGGCGTCAAAGATTCTTCATCCGGAGACAGGAAAAGTCTTTGCAGAAGAAATGAAAACTGAATATACTCATTTACGGGAAAGTTTTGAAAGCAAAAAAATAGAGCTGGTTCCTTTAGAAGATGCCCGAAAAAACAAACCTGTAATTGATTGGAGTAATTATGTTGCCCCTCAACCTGCTCAACAGGGGGTTCAGATGATAGAAAATATACCTGTTAGAGAGGTGTTTCCTTTTATTAACTGGAACTATTTTTTTGTAGCCTGGAAATTGTTCGGAAAGTTCGGAGATATTAATCGTGTCAATGCTTCCGATACTGCATATAATCAATGGTTGAGCGCTTTTCCCAAAGAAGAACAGGAAAAGGCGACGGAAGCAATGCAATTGTATAAGGATGCACAGAGAATCATATCATATTTAGAAGAAAATAATAAGGATTTAATAAAAGCTATATATGGATTCTTTGAGGCAACCGGAGGGGATGAAGTGATATATTTAAATGATATGCAATTACCTATGCTTCGTCAACAGGATAAAAAAGATTCCGGTTTTCATAAATCTTTGTCTGATTATATCATACCAAAAGAGGTTGGAAGAACTGATTATTTAGGCGCTTTTGTTGTCACAGCCGGACATGGCATTGAGGATTTATTACATAAGTTTGAGGCGGAAGGCAACGAATATGATGCATTGGTATTGAAGAGTTTGTGTGATCGTCTGGCTGAAGCTGCTGCCGAGTATTTGCATTACCGGACGAGAGTAGAATTTTGGGGTTATGCTAAAGATGAAAAATTAGATACCAAAGAAATCTTCAAAGCTGCCTACCAGGGAATAAGACCTGCAGTTGGTTATCCGTCCATTCCGGATCAATCAATGAATTTTGAATTAGATAAATTGTTGGATATGAAGAAAATTGGAGTCTCCTTGACAGAACATGGAGCAATGTATCCTACAGCTACAGTTAGCGGATTTTATTTTTCACATCCTGAATCTTCTTATTTTGCTATCGGACATATTTCAAATGAACAATTAGAAGCATACGCCAATAAGAGAGGAATATCCGGAGAACAAGCCCGGATGTGGTTAAGCGGAAATGTAATATAAACAGAACAAATACCCATTTAGATTTGTTAGAAGATAATAATTAATTTTATCTCCTATGAAAAAGTATTTCATATTTAAAATCATGCTATTGTTATCTTTTGTCTGTATAACGCAACTGATGTCTGCACAAGAATCACAACCGGATACAGTACAGCATCTTTCCTGGCTAAAAAAATGGCAACAAAACAACAAGAAAAAAGAACAGGAAGGACGATTGTTGATTACTCCGGTACTCGGACCGGGTTATACCCCGGAATTAGGCTTCAGCATTGCAGGTGGAGCTTTATTCTCTTTTTTAACAGATAAAGAAGATAGAAAATTACAACGTTCTTCTGTTCCCGTTACTGTAGGGTTCAGTTCCAGTGGCGCTTTTTTTGTTTCTTCTAAAATGACAACTTACTGGAAGGAAGACAAACTTCGTATCAATGCAGATATTTGGTTTAAAGATATGCCTGACAATTATTTTGGAATTGGTTATGAAGATGGCCGATATGAACCCAAATCAGATACAACCACAGCCTATGACCGTTTGTGGTTTCAGGTTAATCCTCAGGTATTCTGGCAATTTAAACCCGGTTTCTTTTACGGAGGAGCATTGGATTTGAACTATACGCACGGCTCTGCCGCAAGTGCTGGTGTTTGGGAGGACCCTAATTATCAAATGTATAATGATCGTCCCTTTAATGCCGGTTTAGGAGTGCATGCAATGATAGATACCAGAGATGTACCGGTCAATGCGTGGAAGGGTTGGTACCTTCTGGCACAAGCAATGATATACGGACATTACCTCGGTGGAGAAAATAATTACCAGGTATTTAATGTTGATGCCAGACATTATATTCAAGTGTTTAAACCCGGACAAACTTTAGCTTTACAAATCAGGGGACGGTTTGCTACGGATCAGGTACCTTATGGTGAAATGTCTCAATTAGGAACTCCTTTTGATCTGAGAGGGTATTTATGGGGGCAGTATCGTGACAAATCCATGTTATTCGGTATTGCTGAATACAGGCATTCATTTTATAAAAGTGATGGATCAAGAAGCCGGCACGGATTGGTTGGTTGGGTAGGAGGTGGCTCCATTGCTCCTGACATGGGTTTTGACCATTGGTTACCTAACGGAGGTATTGGTTACCGATTGGAAGTTCAACCCCGTATGGCTGTCCGATTGGACTTTGGTATAGGTAAAGAATCCAAAGGCTTTTATTTTAATTTCAATGAGGCCTTTTAGTAGCATCCGGCGCAAGTTCATCTCATAAGTTTTTATACAAGTTATTGACTTTTAAAAAATAAGAATAACTTTGCATTTTATACTTTTAAATTTTCACGTATGAAGAATTTTATTAAAATGGTGTTTGCTTCTGCAATAGGAGTATGCATTGCTTCCATTGTTTTGTCTTTTATTTCATTTTTCATGTTTCTTGCTATTTTTGCAGGAACCAGTAGATCAAAAGCCTTTACTCCGGAGAAAAATACAGTATTAAAAATTGAGTTGAACGGGGTGTTAAATGACAGGGTATTGGATAATCCCTTTGCAGGTATGTTTGGAGATGAAGTTCAGGAACAATCATTGACCGACGTCTTGGATGCAATCAAAAAAGCAAAAGAAAATGATAATATCAAAGGGATTTATATAAAAAGTACGATGACATTTAGTGCAGGTGTTTCATCTTTGGAAACCATTCGTGAAGCGCTGAAAGATTTTAAAGAAAGTGGTAAATTTATTGTTACTTACGGAGATAATTATTCACAAGGATGTTATTATGTTTCGGCTTTAGCAGATAAAGTTTTATTGAACCCTTTGGGAATGGTTGATTTACACGGTATGGCAGCTACTCCGATGTTTTATAAAGGATTATTGGATAAATTGGGTGTCAAAATGGAGATTTTTAAAGTAGGAACTTTTAAATCTGCCGTAGAACCATTTATGTTAGATAAAATGAGTGATGCAAACCGGGAACAGGTTACTTCATATATGGGTAATATATGGGAAAATATAACAAAAGATATTGCTGCTGACCGTCAATTGGATGTGAATGGTTTAAACGCCTTGATTGATGAAGGTTTGTTATTCTCTAATCCTCAGAAAGTTCAGGAAGTTGGTATGGTTGATTCACTCTTGTATGCTCCGGAAGTGGAAGAATATTTAAAAAACTTATTGGATTTGAAAGATTTGAAAGATGTAAAAATAGCAAGTGTCGCTGATTTGAAATCTCTTCCATTCAAAGATAAAAAAGAATATAGTGAAAAAATTGCTGTTTTATTTGCCGAAGGTGAAATAACAACAGCCAGTACAGGTTTTTTTCAGGCCAATACTATTATTTCCGATGAAGAATATGTAAAAGAATTGAGAAAATTAAAAGATAACGAGGACATAAAGGCTGTCGTTTTCCGTGTTAACTCCCCGGGAGGAAGCGGGTATATTTCCGAACAGATCTGGAGGGAAGTGGTAGAGTTGAAAAAAGTAAAACCTATTGTTGTTTCTATGGGAGATGTAGCTGCTTCCGGAGGATATTATATTTCATGTGCTGCCGATTGGATTGTAGCTGAACCAACTACCATTACGGGTTCGATCGGAGTTTTCGGTATGTTCCCTAATTTTGAAGGCCTATATGGAAAAGTAGGACTTACTTCCGATGTTGTAAAAACAAATACTTTTGCTGATTTAGGTGATCCTTCCCGGCAAATGAGACCAGATGAAAAAGTGTTGATACAAAAATATATTGAAGAATTTTATGATATATTCCTGAATCGTTGTGCAGACGGAAGAAAAATGACTAAAGCTGCAATTGATTCCATCGGACAAGGACGGGTATGGTCTGGAGAACAGGCTTTGGCCATTGGTTTGGTAGATGAATTAGGTACGCTGGACCGGGCAATTGCTGTTGCAGCCGACCGTGCCGGGTTGAAAAACTATACTAAAGTAAACTATCCGGAACCTAAAAGTTTTTGGGAGGCCTTTATGGAAGAATCTATGGGTAGCATAAAAATGCGTATAACCAAAGGTTTGCTGGATGATGTAGAATTTCGTCATCTGATGATGGTGCGTAATATCAAACAACAAGACAAAATCCAGGCTCGTTTACCTTTTGAATAATGACGGAAGAAATTCGTATAAATAAAACGCTCCTGCCGTTTTCATGGTTATATGGGATCATTATATGGTTCCGAAATAAATTTTTTGATTGGGGAATTCTGCGGACAGTGGAATTTCCCATTCCCGTAATTTGTATAGGTAATATTGCTGTTGGAGGAACCGGGAAAACGCCTCATACAGAATGTCTGATCCGGATGTTGAAAAGTAATTACAGAATAGCTGTTTTAAGCAGAGGATACAAGCGGAAGTCTTCAGGATATATATTGGCAGATAAACAAGCTACAGTTCAAAATATTGGAGATGAACCTTATCAAATGTGGAAGAAGTTTCCGGATATACTTGTTGCAGTAGATAAAAAAAGGGTAAGGGGCATTCGTAATCTTTTAGAACTTCCGGAAGATAAAAAACCGGAAATCATTCTTCTGGATGATGCTTTTCAACACAGGTATGTTACTCCTTCATTATCGATTGTATTGACCGACAGTCATCGTTTATTTTATGAAGATACTTTATTGCCTGCGGGACGACTGAGAGAATCATCACGCAATATCTCCCGGGCAAATATTGTAATTGTAACCAAATGTTCCCCTGATTTCAAACCGATTGATTACCGGGTAATAACTAAAAATTTGAACCTTTACCCATATCATTCTTTATTTTTTACTTCTTTGGTGTATGGAAATATACAACCGGTATTCAGAAGTGAAGATTCTCAGGAATTCTCATTGGGTAATTTGAAAGAAGATAAAATAA
>JAVBMQ010000019.1:0-19755 GCA_031552335.1 Bacteroidales bacterium
CATTGACAGAAAAGATAAAAACCGTAGCTATTGTCGGACCTCTATCTGACTCTCCCGCAGATCAGGTAGGCACCTGGTGTTTTGATGCAGAACCTGAACATTGCGTTACTCCATTAACCGCTATTCAAAACGAATACGAACAACAGGTAAAAATCATTGCTGAAGAAGGTCTTACATTCAGCAGGGATAAAAATCCACAGGGAATAACAAAGGCGATTGCTGCTGCACAGAAAGCTGATGTTGTATTGTTTTTTGCAGGAGAAGAGGCTATCCTTTCCGGAGAAGCCCGTTGTCGCGCAGATATCAGTCTGCCGGGAGCCCAAACCGAATTATTATCTGCTTTGAAAAAGACCGGCAAACCGGTGGTAATGATTGTCATGGCAGGCAGACCGTTAACTATTGAAAAAGAAGTATCTGATGCAGATGCTGTTCTTTATACTTTCCATGGAGGCACTATGGCAGGACCGGCTTTAGCTGATCTGATTTTCGGAAAAGCTATTCCATCGGGAAAATTACCAGTCACTCTTCCTAAAATGGTTGGACAGGTACCTATTTATTATGCTCATAAAAATACCGGAAGACCTGCTTCCAATATTGATTTAATTGACAGTATACCTGTTGGCGCAGCTCAAACATCCATCGGTTTCACCAGTTATCACTTAGATGCAGGAGATACTCCTCTATTCCCGTTTGGTTATGGATTGTCATATACAACATTCCAATATGGTGATGTCAAACTATCTCAAAGTACTTTATCCAAAAATGAAACCATGCAGGTGGAATGTAATGTGACAAATAACGGAACTTCAGATGCCTCTGAAGTAGTACAATTGTACATCCGTGATAAGGTTGCCTCATTAGTGAGACCTGTTCGTGAACTCAAAGGTTTTGAAAAAGTACATCTGAAAGCAGGTGAAACCAAAACAGTCAAATTTTCCCTTTCCAACGATGATTTAGCTTTCTGGAATGCCCAAATGGAAAAGGCTGTAGAACCCGGAGAATTCCAGGTATGGATATCTAAAGACAGCCAAAGCGGAACGCCGGTTTCATTTATGTATAAATAGTATTCACAATCAAAAATTCAATAAAATGAAAACAAAAAAATCACTTCAACTTTTTATGGCCTGCATGATTGCCATTTTTACGATGAATCTGGCAAATGCAGCTTTGGATCACGGTTCTATGATGAAAACCGGAGAAGCTTTGTATCCTATCTATGATGGAGGAACTAAGGGAGCAGCAATTGCTGATTATACTTTTGACTTTAAGGTTGTTACTATTAATGGAAAATCCTGGGCCTGGACAAATATAACAGGAGGCAATATACAAAACAGTTCATGGTCTTCACAATTACGTTACTGGCCCGGAAAAGTAGAAAACAATCTGACCGGAAGAATTGCTGAAACTCAGCAAACATACGGAGTTTCATACAATTCAATTCCGGCAAATTACTCAGGGATCACATTTCTTCAGGAATCAGGAGATGATAGTAGTTTCAAGGAAAGTGATACTTATACCTACAATCTGACTGCTGTCAATACTCCAATTGCCGGAGACAATACAAAACCGGTTCTGGGTACATGCAGTTTTTCCGATAAAACCGAGAACTCTGTTTTTTTAAGCCTGAATGCTACTGATGCCAATGCATTTTTTTATCATATCAAAGATGTAGCAAACGAATTTGAAACTATTTCATTTATTGATACTCTTACAATAAATGGTTTAGCATCCGGCACCGAATATAATCTGGTTATTACCGCTATAGACTTTTCCGGAAATGAAAGTACGACAAAAATCATCACTTTTACAACTGTTGAAAAAGAATTTGATGCATCGGCAAACCTTGCTCTCAACATGCCGGCAACAGCTTCCAGCGGAAATGCCAATGACGGGAATGACGGGAATGATAATACCCGTTGGGAAAGCAGCCAGGAGGATAACCAATGGTGGTACGTCAAGTTGCAAAAAGATTGCATAATCAACCAGGTTAAGGTACTTTGGGAAGGTGCATTTGCAGAAATTTTCGATATTCAGGTTGCATTAACTTTACCGGACAATCCGGCTGGAGATGAAGGTTGGACTACTGTCTATTCAAAAACTGATAAAAATGCTGGAATAAAACCAAATTGGGACATCTATGATTTCAATGCTGTTCCTGCACGATATGTAAAAATCAACTGTAAAAAAAGAGCTACGCAATATGGAAATAGTTTCTTTGAATTTCAGGTATACGGAACCGGGTACTATACTCCAGGAAACACTGGATTAACTTCTGTTAATGTAACTCCTGCCAATGCAACAATCTATCTGGGAGATACACAACAATTTTCTTATACAGCTATAAACGGAATCGGTCAGGAAATCGAAAACCCGGCAATCACATGGTCTTGTACACCTGAAACCGGCAATATTTCTTCAACAGGAGCATTTACTACCTCTACAGAAGATACATACACAATCACATGTACTGCTGTAAAAGATGGAGTAACAAAATCTGCATCTACTTCTCTTACTGTGAAAGCTGCCCGTATAGTTGATAATCTGGTATTCAAGTTCCCTTATAATGCAATTCTTGTCGATGAAATCATCCACTTTACATGCGAAAGCTATGACCAATATGGAGATATTTATAGTGTCCCTGTAAACTATGTCACAAATAAAGGTACTGTAAACCCGGAAGAAAAAACATTCGTATGCGCAACAGCAGGTTCTTATACCATTACTGCTACTGCCGGAGATAAATCAGTACCCATAACATTAGTTGTTGTAAAAAATAATCTGATCGATAAAACCGGTATGACTGCTGTGGCAACTTCCGAAAATGAGACATTCCCGGCAAGCCTGGTGATCGACAATGACGGAGGTACCCGTTGGGTATCTATAGCTTCTGCTGTAGAACCATTCCCCGCAAGTGATCCCCAAACACTTACCATCAATTTAGGGAGCGCTTATTATTTAGATATGCTTGAAATTAAATGGGAAGGTGCTTGCGCTGCCGACTATAACATTGAAATTGCAGAAACAGAAAACGGAACCTATACAACAGTTGGTGGGGAGAATAATGTCCCTGGCATGAATTCTTATACATACAGAACTGCTATCCAGGGAATAAAAGCGCAATTTATAAAAATTAATTGTGAAACAGTAGCTACTCCATACGGATATTCAATTTTCGAAATCAACACTTTCGGAAGAATAAATAACACCGGTATGGATACACAAATCGCAAACAACAACTTTACAGCATATTATGCCAACAATATGCTTCAAATTGAAAGTATGGAAGAGGTCAACACAACCATTTATGGGGTAGGCGGACAAATGATTCTCAACAGTAATACTAAAAATATCGACCTTTCTACACTGAATGGAGGTTGTTATATTGCTAAAATAACTACTGCAACAGGAAACTATAAATCTCTGAAATTCGTAAAATAATAATTCAACACCTGATTTGTTTATTGTTAGGGGCTGTCTAAAAATGAGTTTTTAACAGCCTCTTTTTTCTTAAATAACATATTCATGAAAAAGTATATCATTGTTCTCATCTGTTCTTTTTTCATTTTATCTATTTCGGCTCAACACCCGATTCCCGTTGGAAAGGGCAGTTATGCAGAATACACCCCGTTATCCAAAAGTCGCACTGATGAACATGGCGGAGACCAGAGCCGCTTAATGGAAAACAAAAAAATATACATTACAGAAAAAAATAAAGGGCTTCCGGTTCCTACCAATGATTGGTGGACAGATTTGATTGTCAGCCAATATTCCGGTAATCTCTGGGCTTATCCTCAAGTAGTAAAAGCCGAAGAATACGGTATTTTTGTAGCTTTTCCAAAAGAATGGGAAGCAACCGGACGGGAATTGAAGTGGAAGACCCAATTAGAAGTGCTGGGTAAAAAATTCAAACCAGCATCTGCTGATGCAAACTCATGGCATGACTGGGGGTTCGATTTCCTCATGAAAGACAATGAAAAAGAAATGTTGGTTACCCTGGCACATGGAGTGCCTTTTACATGGGTGGAAACTAAAAATATCGATCTACAGCTTCGCATGAAGAATGCAAATTATTATTCAAAAGATGGAAAAATAGAATTCCCTTATACCGGAAGCGAAATTGTAATTCAGTCAGGAAATGATGCATATGGGATTTATGCTCCCACCGGAACCGTTTTCATCGAAAAAAATGATTTGATAGAAGTTGTTTTTCCAGGAGAAAAACAATACTTATCTATTGCTGTCTTGCCTTCAAAAGAAGACTTGATGGCGTATGCTACTTATGCCTACACCATCCCAAGACAAACAAATGTAAACTGGAATTATAACGAATCCACCGGGAAAGTGGAAACTCAGTGGAATATCAATACTGAAAACCTGAAGGATGAAAATCAACTGAATATCCTCCAGGGCTTTATACCTCATCATTATAAAAATTCGGAACACACTTTTTCTTTCCTTCCTTATGAATATGCTACCCCACGTGGCAAAATGAAAATGTCGGCAGGAAAATCTTTTTCCATTACTTACAAGTTCAACGGAATGTTGCCATATTTCGCTGTTCCTCAAAAAAATGCAATGCTCAAAAATCCATATCAACATGAAAGGATGAAACAACAGATCTCGGAATATACTGATAAGGGAGGATTCGGAGCTGATACTTATTGGGGAGGGAAAGGCCTCATTCAAATGGGATTGTATATGACTTTTGCTTACGAAACCGGTGAAATGGAGCTTTTTGAAAAATGTAAGAATCGTTTGAAAAGTGTTTTGATCGACTGGCTGACTTATACTCCGGGAGAAAATTCATTTTTCTTTGCCCGCTATAACCGTTGGGGTTCTTTAGTGGGTTATGATACAAGTTATGATTCTGATACTTTCAACGACCACCATTTCCATTACGGATACTATACATATGCTTCTTCTCTGTTGGCTTTGTTTGATGAAGATTTCAAAAACAACTATGGAGAAATGATCTCTTTGATCGCAAAAGATTATGCCAACTGGGATAAGAATGACAAACAATTTCCATTCTTCAGGACATTTGACCCTTGGGCTGGTCATTCTTATGCCGGGGGATTGGGAAGTTATAATGGTAACGGACAAGAATCTACTTCTGAAGCCATGCAAGGATGGGGAGGCATGTATCTGTTGGGTATGGCCACAAACAACAAAGCCATGCGCGATGCCGGGATCTTCGGATGGACGCTGGAGGCCCGTGGAATAGCAGAATACTGGTTCGACCGCGACCGTGAAAACATTGATTATAACAAATATGATAAACCCTATAACAGTAACCTGACTTCACAAGGGATCGGATGGTGGACCTGGTTTTCCGGTGATCCGGTATGGATGCATTCTATTCAGTGGATGCCTATATCTCCTTGTATGAATCATTTACATGAAGATCTGGAGTTTGCACGCTGGGATTATACCCAAATGTGGAAGAGTAAAGAAGTGGGTAGCTGGACTACACAAACAGGTCTCCCTTCTTCCCTGAGTTATGAATCGGGACTGGGGAATGTGGTACTGAGCTATTTACAAGTCTTTGATCCGGATAGCGCCGCTGCTGTCTTTGACAATATGTGGGATGCCCAGATGCCTGTAGTCAAAAATCCTGATACCGGAGGTATTTCATATTATATTACTCATTCTCACCGTACTTACGGAGATATTTGCTGGAATATTCATGCTAATACTCCTACAGCTACAGTTTATAAACATCCTAAAACAAACAAGTTGACTTTTGTCGTATATAATCCTGAAGCAACAGAAAAAACAATTGTATTTTATCAGAATAATGCTGTTATCAAACAATTCAAAGCGCCTGCCAACCGGATGACAGTTTATTCGGATGCACCTGTCTTATCTTCCATTAAAATAAAAGAACCGGCATGCAAAGTAGTTGAACCGGGAAAAACATTACAATTGGATGCGGAGTTATTCGATCAGTATGGTGCAAGCATGACCGGAAATGTTTCCTGGAGTATAAACCAAGGAGGTAATGTTTCAAACAAAGGACTCTTCACCGCTGGATCTACCAAAGGAATTAATGCAACTATTTCCGTTCAAAGCGGCACTTTTAAAGATCAAATAGTATTGAAAGTGAATGACAAACCGGAATTGAGAACTGCCCGCTTACTTCCGGAACGAACTTATCTGGAAATAGGAAAAACATTGGATTATTCTCTCGAAATGATCGATCAATACGGAGAATCTTATCCGGAAAATGTAAGCTGGGAAATATCGAAAGAGGGAAAAATTGTTAAGACAGATGCTGTTTTTGATCTGCAAACCATTGGGATATATACTGTAAAAGCTATGGTAGAAGGAAAAACATACAGCAGAGATATTTACCTGACACCTACGTTCAGCAATATTGCTTTGAATAAAACCGCAGTAGCTTCTTCGGAAGAGAATGTTGGAACAATTGCAAAATATGCAACTGACGGTAATATGCAAACCCGCTGGGGAAGTCAACACACTGATCCACAATGGATATATATTGACCTGGGTTCCAGTTCATATATATCACATGTATCTATTGTTTGGGAAGCGGCTTATGCCTCATTGTATGATATTCAGGTTACAGACAATCTACAGAACTGGGAAACGGTAAAAACAGTGAATGGTATGGGAGGAACATCCACTATTGATATAAACAAACAAGCCCGCTATGTAAGAATGTACGGAAAAGAACGTGCAAGTACCTATGGTTACTCGTTGTATGAGTTTGAAGTATATGGAGTACCTCCTACAGGTACTGATCCTGCACTGTTCGGCATTGATCTGCAACCTCAATCCGTACAACTCAAAGAAGGTGAAACTTTACAATTACAAGCTATTGGTTATGACCAATTCGGTAAAACAATGACTGTAAACCCACAATTCAGGATTGTATCGGGAGAAGGAAGCATTACTGAAACAGGGAAATTTACTGCCTCCCAATTTGGGGCAGTTGTTGTGGAAGCAAAAGTAAGTAATCAAACAGCAAAAACAACATTTTTCGTAGAAGAGGCTATCAAACTAAAAAAACTATCGATTTCACCGAAGAAAGCTTTATTGATAAAAGGCGAAAATATCACATTCAATTGTTCTTCAGAAGATCAGTTTGGAATTGCTTTCCCCTCAGAAAACCTGACATACAGTGTTATAGGAAAAGGAGGAAATCTTTCAGGATCTATTTTTTCTTCGAATGCAACAGGAGAGTATCAGATTATCGCAGGTTCAGGAGAAATCAAAGATACAGCATATGTTCAGGTGTCGGAAATACAGGATATCAACTTAGCTTTCCAAAAACCTGTAACAGCAAGTAGTTCTGAAAATGCAGGAACACTTCCTTCTTTTGTGAATGATGGGGATACTGATACCCGTTGGAGCAGCGCTTTTTCCACACCTGAATTTATTCAGGTCGATTTATCCGACAATTTTGTTATTAATGAAATAAGAATTTCATGGGACGCTGCATACGCTACATCTTACCATATTGAAACTTCATTAGATGAAGAAAACTGGAATATTGTCTGCAGTACTGTAAACGGGAATGGAGGTGATTTGATGATCCCGATTGAAAAGACTGCAGCGCGTTATGTCCGTGTGATGTGTCTTGAACGTAAAACACAATATGGTTCAAGTATTTGGGAATTAGAAGTATATGGCTCTTCCCGCTGGCAAAATCCGCAACCGGCTACCATACGGGTTAATTCCAATCCGGTAATAGCATATATGGGAGAATCCATCCAATTGGAAGCCCGTTTATTCGATCAATACGGACTAAAATATGCTGCTGATAAGAATTGTCAATGGAGCATAGACGGGGGGGCAAGCATTGATGCTTCCGGGAAAATGACTCCAACGGAAACCGGTGATTTCATCCTGACTGTTCAATACGAACAGTTGACAAAAACATTCCCGGTACAAATTCTTTCGAAAAAACAATTGGCTCGTTTGGAAATAACACCTGTTTACGCTCTCGTTAAAACAGGAGAAACTGCACAACTATCAGCTACAGGGTTCGACCAGTTTGGAAATAGCATGTCTGTCACTCCTACATGGAAGTGTTCAGGAGGCAATATTACCGGAGAAAATTCATTTTCTTCCGATGTAAAGGGAGAATTCCAAATAACAGCAACCTTCAACAATCTATCAACAACTGCTCAAATCGTTGTTATAGAAGCTGACAGACAAAATCTGGCATTGAATAAAACAGCAACCACATCTTCCGGAAACGGAAAAGCTGCCGTTGACGGTAATACCGGAACCCGCTGGGAAAGTGATTTTGTGGAAGGACCGGAATGGATCATGGTAGATCTGGAAGATGCATACCAAATCACAGATGCTGAAGTCTTTTGGGAAACAGCCTCTGCTCGAAATTATGAGGTACAAATATCAAAAGATGGTGAAAACTGGACTAAGCTGAAAGATGTATCCAGCATGAGCGGTCAGAGAACAGACACCTGGAGAGTCAATGGAATCGGAAGATATGTCCGTATCTGGTGTACCAACCGCTCTACTGATTATGGTTATTCTATTTGGGAACTCCGCCTTTATGGTGCTTTATTACCTGCCGGAGAGCCTTATTCTATCACATTTATAAATCCTCAGACAGATCTATCCATCAATGAAAAAGTTCAATATAAAGTTCAGGTTTCCGATAAAAACGGCACTTTATTGATAAATCCGGCTCTGCATTGGTCTATACAAGGACTTGGAAATATTTCGGAAAAAGGAGAATTTGTATCTTTATTCTCCGGCATTACCGAATTAAGTGTATCATCGAAAATGGCAACAGCAAATCTGAACATTACAATTCCTTCATTAACAAGTAATTCTGAAATTACTACCAAAGATGATCACATACATGCATGGATATCCAACCAAACATTACATGTAGAAGGAAAATGTTTAGAAGGCATATGGATTTATGATATATACGGACGGTTGATTTCCGGATCTACATTCAAACCTGCGGATACATTTGAAAAAACGTTGCCGGGAGGTAAAGGAATCATACTAGTACGCATCAAAACAGAAAATAAAATACAAACAATAAAATTAACACACTTATAAAATAATACATTAATCAGCAATGAACTTTTCTGTTTTTTGAGAGATGTATTCAACGTTGAAATGTGTTATATAACATATGAAATTATAATTCACTTATTATCAAATAATTACACTGTTTATTGTTGAGGTATCAGTGAGTTGAAAAAGGTATAGAATTGAATTTTAGTGTAGTAATTTTTTCCCTTTTCAAATAGATATGTACTACATTTGTCATGTCAAATTTAATTTATAATACGATAAAATATATTAAAATGAAAAAAGCATTTATTCTTCTTTATGTTGTTCTTCTAAGCCAACTGTCATTTGCCCAGAATGACTGGCAGGTTTCAGGAGAGGTTACCGATTCGGAAGACGGTTCCTCCCTGCCTGGAGTCAGTGTCACAGTGCAAGGTCGGCCCGGAGTCGGAACAATTACTGATATGGATGGAAAATACACAATTAAGATTCAATCGGGAAACTCATTGGTGTTTTCATATATAGGATATAAAAGCCAAACGCTTGTAGTAAAAGGAAGTGGGGTATTAAATGTGGTCATGGGCCCCGATGCACATATGCTGGATGAAGTAGTTGCCATTGGTTATGGTACAATGAAAAAAAGTGACTTGACGGGGGCTGTGGCGTCTGTGAATGCAGATCAACTCAAAAGAACCCCTGCTGCCGGAATGGACCAGGCCTTACAAGGAAAGGTTGCAGGAGTTACTGTGAATGCTAATAGTGGACAACCGGGAGCAGCTGCCGAGATTCGAATACGTGGTATTGGTTCGGCCATTGCTGATAGCCGTCCTATTTTTGTAGTTGATGGGGTAATTACAAATGATATATCATTTCTCAGCCCCAATGACGTTGAAAGTACTGAAATACTAAAAGATGCTTCTGCTTGTGCTATATTTGGTTCTCGTGGGGCAAATGGTGTTATTTTGGTAACTACTAAAAAAGGTAAAAAAGAAAAAGGAAGCATTTCTTTTAGTTCTTATGTGGGATCTCAAAATCGTTGGAATAAATTAGACTTAATGAAACGCGATGAATTCGCACAAACTATCATGAAGATAAATCCTCAACCTTCAACTATGGCAATTTATCAAAATGAAGGTTTTAATGGTTGGATGAAAACGCTGACAGGAACATCTCCTTTTTATCCGGTTAATATGGACTATTCAAAAATAGAAACAGATTGGCAGGATGAGGTATTTAAATCCAACGCAATCGTTCAGGATTATTATATATCATTCGACGGGGGTAACGAAAAAAGTAATTATGCCATCAGTGCTGATTATTTCAATCAGGATGGGACTATTATTGGCTCCAATTATGAACGCTTAACATTACGCATAAATTCATCCAATCAAGTACGTAAATGGTTAAAAATAGGAGAGAACCTTTCTTTTATAAACTCTACCGGACGATATGCAATGAATAATAGTTCAAGTGCGGGAGCATCTATCCTTTCTGCAGCAATTGCAATGGCTCCGTGGGACCCTACACATTATCCTCAAGGTGCTGTTAATATCAATAACAAAGATTTGAGCGGACAAATTGCAGCATCTTCTAATTTCAAAAATGTAACAAATCCATTTTCAATGGTTGAAAATAGTCACCCTATTGAAAACAAAGAACAATGGTTAGGAAATATTTATGTAGAATTGACTCCAATAAAAAATTTACTCATTCGATCTGCAGTAAATATTGATCAGAAAAATAATAAGAATAGAGAATTCGGAGATGCATATGAATATTCAACCTATGATGTAAGAGACCTGAATTATGTCTCAAGTTCTATGTACAATTCTAGAGCAGTAGGTATTGAAAATACAGTACAATATTCATTCGACACTAAAAAACACAATTTGAACTTAATGTTAGGACAAACTATAGATCAATTTGAGTCCTATTCTATGGGTGGAATTGGATCTAATGTTTTAGATCCCAAAGAATCTAACTGGTATCTGAAAAAAACAACAATAAAAAAATCAGAATCCAGTGATGATGTGGGACGTGACAGAATGTTTTCTCTCTTAGGTCGTATGCATTACACATATGATAACAAATACATGGTCACTGCTAATTTCAGAGCAGATGCATCCAGCAAATTTCCAGATAATTTATGGGCTTATTTTCCCTCTACTGCTTTTGCCTGGCGTATGAGTGAAGAGGATTGGATGAAAAATATTTCAAGCCTTGATTTTTTGAAGTTACGTCTTGGTTGGGGACAGATTGGAAATGATAAAATCCAAAGTAATAGCTTCCTTCAAACAATGAGTCAAAGTAAGAATGTATTTACAGGTTACACTTTGGGGGAACCTCAAGAGTTAGTAAATGGCGCTGCAGTTTTGACTTATGTAAACAATGGAGGAAAATGGGAAACTACTGAACAATGGAGCGCCGGTGTTGATTTTGGATTCTTTAAAGGTTTATTAGGTGGAAATGTCGATTTTTTTATCCGCGATACCAAAGATATGCTTCTCTATGTAAAAGCTCCTGCCCAGGTAGGGAACAGATTTGATGCGCTTGCCAATGTTGGTACTGCCCGTAACCAAGGTATTGAAATCTCTCTTGATCATCAAAACAAAATAGGAGGAGTTAAGTATTCTTTGGGAGGAAATGCATCCTTCATCAAGAACGAATTGATTAAACTGAATGGAGGAAGTCCTCTATATGGAGATCGTACCCTTTGTGATGAAGGCTTACCCTTATTTACTTTATGGGGATACCAATATGAGGGCATATACCGTACTAATGAAGAAGCATTAGAACATTTACATGCATATGACTCAAAAACAATAGGTGCCCATGCAGGAGATGCAAGATTCAAAGACTTGAATAATGATGGAAAAATCGATGATAACGACAAAACTGATCTTGGAAACTCTTTTCCTTGGTTGACTTATGGATTTAACCTTGGTGTTGACTATCGTAATTTTGACTTACAAGTATTTTTTCAAGGGGTATATGGGAATAAACTATTTAATGCAGTACGTCTCCGCACTGAAGGTACCGGAACTGATGCTACTCTCAGTACAAGTATGAGAGATGTTTGGGTAGATTATTCTGCAACTATGAAGAAAAGTATGGAAAATAAAGGTGTTGATTGGAGATCTCTAATTAATCCTGATGGTTCAATTCCTAATCCTAATGGAAGTTCTATGAATTATGAAACATCAAGTAGATTTGTGGAAAGTGGAGCTTATCTTCGTCTAAAAAACATTCAATTAGCCTATACTATCCCCAGACATATCACGGAAAAATTAGATATAGATCGATGCCGCTTTTATATAGCTGCAAGCAACCTGTTTACATTTACAAAATATACAGGATATGACCCTGAAGTAGGTAGTGGAATTGATTATGGTAACTATCCACAATCCAGAACATTTATGCTAGGAGTGAATTTGAATTTTTGAAAAACATGAAAAATCATAGAACGATGAAAAATTATAGATTAATATTTATTGCCATATTGTCACTGGTTATCACTTCTTGTGACGATTGGTTGTCAGAAGTCGGTCCGGGCATAACAACTCTTGATGAATACTATTCCTCCGGAACTGCTGCCATTTATAACACAAATGCTGCTTATGTACCATTGTTATGGGAGTACAACTATACTTATTTCAGTGAATGGTTCATTGGAGATATTGTATCTGATGATGCCTTAAAAGGAGGACAAACAATCAGTGATATGTCAGATGCATATGATATGGAAAATTTCAAAACCATATCTAACAATGGGTTATTATTGGATTACTACAGAGCACAATATCAAGGAATAGGACGTTGTAACCTGGCTTTATCCGAAATTCCTCAGATGACTCCTGACTCAATTATGACTCTTTCAGTACAAAACCGCCTGATCGGAGAATTGAAATTTTTAAGAGCATTATATTATTTCCGTTTAGTAAGAGTATTCGGCGGTGTTCCGTATGTTGATTTTGTACTCGACTCTTCAGTAAAATGGAAGCAACCACGTGCTTCAACAGCATTGGTTTATGAAAAAATCATCCAGGATCTGACGGATGCCAATGACCTTTTATGGAAAAAAAGCCAATACGATGACGTTGATCTGGGACGAGCTACCAAAGGAGCAGCCCAATCTATGCTGATGAAAGCCAATCTCTATACAAAGAACTATGCTGAAGCTAAAAGATGGGGTGACTCTATTATGATTTCAAATGCCGGAGAATATGAATTAATACCAAATTATAGAGACAACTTCACTTTAACCGGAGAAAACGGACGGGAATCAGTTTTTGAGATTCAATATACAGAAGATGAAACAAGCGATTATGGAGGTAATAATGGAGAAGGAGGAGACGGCTATACCCGGGGAACTTTCACATTAATACTGACCCGTTCACGGTCCTCCGTACTCGGAGGAGGATGGGGTTTCAATAAACCTACACAGAATCTGTATGATGAATATGAACCTGGAGATCCACGCCGGAATGCAACCATATTAAACCCTACAAATGAACAAATGGAAACTCCTGATCAGGAAATTTATCTTGGCTGTCGCTATCTTACAAAAAAATATGCTATGTATGAAGACTTGCCGGGAAAAATAACTTTGCATCCATCCCGAGGACCTTTAAACTATAAATTGATTCGTTATGCCGATGTATTGTTAATGTATGCAGAAGCTTGTTGCGAAACAAATGATCTCAATACGGCTAAAAATGTTTTGAATCAGGTAAGAACACGTGCGAGAGCAAACACAGCTGTTTTACCAGATTTTCCATATGGCTCCTATGTTGACAATAGTCAGTCTGATTTACGAAAGGCCATCCGCCACGAAAGAAGAGTTGAATTAGCAATGGAAGGACATCGCTGGTTTGATCTTTGCAGATGGGGTATTGCTAAAGAAACTATGGATAAATATAAAGCAGGAGAAACAGAGGAGGCAAGAAGCCAAATGGCCGAATTCATCGAAGGAAAACATGAATTATTCCCCATTCCAAGTAAGGAAATAGACCTAAATCCAATGCCTCAGAATAATGGATATCAATAATAGAAACATATTTATAAACTAATTTAAATTTATTACAATGAAAGCAAGAAAATTTTTATGGTTAGCAATGGGTATTTTAGTATTCTCATTCGCTTCATGTAGTGATGATGATGACAAATCAACAGATCCAACAGGCATTAGCTTAGACAAACCGACATTGACAGTTGAAGTAGATGGCTCTGGTATGTTAACTGCCACATTGACTCCATCTGGGAGTAAAGGTACTATTGTCTGGGAATCTTCTGATGAGTCTATTGCAACAGTTTCAAACAGTGGTATGGTGAATGGACATAAAGTCGGAACTGTAACAATTGCTGCTTCATGTGGCAGCCTTACTCCTGCTATCTGTGAAGTGACTGTAGTAAAAAAATCATCAGGTATTGATAAAACTCAATCCCTATCAGGAAGCAACTATTATGTGATTTCTTTGGATGCACAAACATTCGAAAAAATTACAGACAAAGTTGTTGCTGATTACCGTCCGGATGATGTAACTAAGTTTCTCTATTACTGGAATGGTTATAACACAGGGACAATAAGTGGCCTAAACTTTTATGATCATTCTGATGGATGGGAAAGTTTTGTTGTTGCTCCTAAAGTAGATTGGAGTGGTGCAGGTTATGTAGTGAACCCCGAGTCAGTTGCTGAAGAAGACATGGTAATAGATATTGATATGAGAGATATTATGGCACACCCTGCAGATTATTATTTACATATTGGGATCAAAAGTAGTCAGGATGTTCCTATGTCACATGCAATTATCCTATACTCAACAGATGTGGATGGCGGTGTTGTAGCTGCTCTTGGAGATCAAAATTTTGATGACAATGGTAAAGTTACTGTTCCTTTCTCTGATTTTACTCGTGATGGTGAATGGAATGAGATTGAAATTCCGATGACTTATTTTACAAATAAAGGATTTAGCTGTTTCACTGTTGGTAAAAGAGGTAATGTATTTGCATTCTTAAGCGGAAATGTTTCCGGAAGAACTTTAGATCTGGATGCTGTCTTCATCTACAAAAAAGCAAAATAACCCACTAAACCAAAAATAAAATTAGTCCAAACACAGATTTCTCAGACCAATCTTTTTATCATGATCTGATGATTATTCTGAGAAATCTGTATGGTTTTCATCACCCCAAAATACAATTGACATGAATTACCGATCGATATTATCCTGTTTGATTTGCATACTGATCTTTATCTCTTGTTCGGATGAAAAAGATGCAGAGAATCCAAGCATTTCATTGAATAAATCAAAGCTTGAAATAAAAATAGGTGAAAAAGAAACTTTGCAGGTACTTATTACACCCACAAGTAATGATCCTGTAATATGGGAATCCAGTGATAATAATGTAGCAACTGTTTTTCTGGGGACTGTTACTGCAGTTTCAAGTGGTTCAACCACCATTACGGCAACATGCGGTTCTTTAAGCAGTAGCTGTGAAGTCACTGTTCCTGATAGATCATACAAATTGGTTTGGTATGATGAATTTGAAGGAACAAGCCTGAATACAAATTACTGGAATTACGAGATCGGTACCGGTAGTGGCGGATGGGGAAACCAGGAAAAACAATATTATACCAATCGATCTGAAAATATCCGGGTTGAGAACGGATATTTAGTCATCGAAGCAAAAAAAGAATCCTATCAGAAAAGTGATTACACTTCTGCCCGGATTACAAGCAAAGGAAAAGCCCAGTTTGCGTATGGGAAAATGGAAGCTCGTATCAGTCTCCCGAAAGGAAAAGGCTCCTGGCCTGCTTTCTGGATGCTTGGCGCTAAAGGTTCCTGGCCCAGATCCGGTGAAATTGATATCATGGAACATGTAGGAAGCGACCCTACCATGGTTTCATTTGCTTTACACACAAATTATAGAAACGGAAGCAAAGGAAACAATTGGAGTAAAGTTATCAACTGGAATAACAGTATAGAAGAGTCTTTTCATACTTATGGTATCGAATGGGTAGAAAAAGAAACCAACGGATTGGACAGAATCAGGTTTTATGTTGACGGCGAACCACAGGTTGTATGTGGAGAAATGCCCGATGATGATGAAAATGCCTGGCCGTTTAACGCTGAATTTTACTTCATCCTGAATTTGGCTATCGGAGGTAAAATGGGAGGAGATATTGATGATGCTATGTTCGATCAAAAAGTAGAAATGAAAGTCGATTGGGTAAAAGTATATCAATTACAATATGAATAAGTATCGATGAAAGCGAATAAATTTATCATTATTTTTTTTGTACTTGGAGTTGGTCTATTGCTGAGTTGTGACAAAGACCAAGATTCAAATTCCATCCCTAAAGAACAAGTGAAACAAGCTCGAAGTTCTAAACGTGGAGTTTGTATCGAGGCTAAAGGAGTAAGCGAAAACAATTATCTGCAATATCTGACTACTCTTATTCCGGGTATTTCGTGGTCATACAATTGGGGTCCTGACCAATATCCGGCAATAGATGAATTACAAAAGAAATACAATCTGGATTTTTGTCCTATGGCATGGAATGGGAACTTCGATTCATCGAGGATCCGTGCCTATAAAGCAGCTCATCCGGAATGTGAGTATTTACTCGCTTTTAACGAACCTAATCTGAAAGACCAGGCAAATATGACTCCTGCTCAAGCGGCTCAACGCTGGCCGGAACTAAAATCCCTGGCAAAAGAACTCGGATTGAAAATTATTTCTCCGGCTATGAATTACGGAACCGTAGCGGGTTATAGTGATCCGATCGTGTGGCTCGATGAATTTTTCAAATTAGTCTCCATAGATGATATTGATGGTATTTCTATTCACTGTTATATGTCATATGCAACTGTAACAAAAGGATATATCGAACGTTTCAAAAAATACAACAAACCCCTTTGGATGACAGAGATATGTGCCTGGGACCCGGCTCCTAAGAATATAGAGCAACAAATGAAATATCTATCTGACATTATCAACTATATGGAATGTGATCCTGACATTGTAAAATATGCCTGGTTTCTTGCCAAAGGAAAAGAAAAAGCAGCTCCGTTCATGTCTCTTCTGACAGAAAAAACACCTGTTCAACTAAGCGACTTGGGGAAAATTTTTGTTCATATGTCTACACAGGACAAACCAGCATTCTATATTGAAGATCAAATCATCGAAGCAGAACATTATAATTCTATTTGTATATCCGAAAATGTGGGTAACAATGATTACTGGATAGAAGGTCCATCCCTGAAACCAAGTACAGATGAAGCAGGGGGTACTTTGGATCTTTTTAATTTCCAGAAAAATCAATGGGTTGAATATCAGCTAAACATTTCACAAAATAAAACATATACATTGACTATCCGGTACAATGCAATGGTTGATTCGGAGTTAAATGTAGAACAAAACGGAAATGTAATAGCATCATTCACCTTACCCAACAGCAATGGTGAAACCATCTGGGAGACAACAAGTACAAAAATAGCCCTTTCCAAGGGAAAACAAATCATCCGTTTGAAACCCGGTAAAGGAAGTTTAAATTTAAATTGGATAAAAATAAGCGGTTCCTGATATAAGTCTTACATACACATATAAATCAATATAAATGATACAATTCAATCGATTGCTGAGTAGCAGTCTGCTACTCCTATGCCCTCTTGTTACATATTCTGACGAAATTTCCGATAAAAACAATGATTCTTTCGCAGAACCTGTCATATATAATTTAATTTGGGAAGATAATTTCGAAGACCCTGACTTAAATGAAGATGAACATTGGTCTGTGGAAATAGATGGTAGTGGAAACGGAAATAACGAATTACAATACTACCGCCGGGAAAATATAAGTCTGGGTACAGAACCACAAACCGGAGAAAAATGCCTCATAATCACTGCAAAAAAGGACGATTTCATGGGGAAAAATTACACCTCAGGAAGGTTGACTACACAAAAGAAAATTTCTTTCAAATATGGAAAAATAGAAGCCCGGATGAAGTTACCACAAACAAGAAATGGCTTGTGGCCGGCATTCTGGATGCTGGGAGCTGATTATCATATATCAGGTTGGCCTACATGTGGAGAAATTGACATCCTGGAAATGGGAGCCATGGCCGGAATAGAAAATAATGTACAAGACAGATACTTCAACGGAGCTTGCCATTGGGGGGCAAGTTGGAACAATGGAGCTTATCCGAACTATGTAAATAACATGACCTCACCCTATAGCCTTCAGGATGATTTCCATCTTTATACCATGATCTGGGATAAAAACGCAATCAGAATGTACCTTGATTTAGACAAATACCCGGATAAAGAACCTTATTTTCAGATGGATATTAATTCTTTCGATTCACAGGAATCTCCGGGACATTATTTTCACAAACATTTTTTTGTGTTGTTTAATCTTGCTGTGGGAGGAAATTACACCCAGATATGGGATCATCAATTGATTACAGCACTGAACAAAGACAATCACTATGAAGTTAAGATGTATGTTGATTATGTAAGGGTATATCAAAGTGGTAACTCTGAAGAGGAGTACAGCGGACCTGTCACCGGCTCAAGCACTAATCTTCATTATACAGTCTCAAGCGACTCTTTAGCTCAATAATTTCCTGCTGCATTTTATCCATTCTGTTTAACAAGTGCCGGATGGCATCGATTCCGGCCACATTGATAGATAAATCGTAATGCCAACGGATATACTGCTCCAATGTTTTCAATTGAGAAGCATGTATATATTGTTCATTGTCAATCATATCTATCTCAATCAAACCTTCATCAGATAAAAGTGCGATGAAATCGGGATTTATCTGAAGTTTTTGACAATATTCACGGACGATAATCAATTCGGTACTCATAATTCTAATGATTAAGATTTAGACAATTCTCTGAACAGATTTTTCTGTTGCTCAGTCAATCCGGTAGGAACCTGCACATTCAGAGTTACAATCAAATCTCCATACTGTTTTTCTTTTTTATAAACAGGAAAGCCCTTTCCTTTGAGCCTGACCTTAGAGCCATTCTGGGTTTCCGGTTTAATTGTAAGTTTTACTTTCCCATCCAAGGTATCTATCATCATTTCTCCACCTAAAACAGCCGTGTAAAGATTTAATGAAGCTGTGATATACAAATCATCGCCTACGCGCTTAAAAACAGGATCTTCAGGAATAATAAAAGTGATATACAAATCACCTGCCGGTCCGCCATTGACCCCTGGTCCACCCTGAGAAGACAATTTAATGGTTTGTCCATCCGACACTCCGGCAGGAATAGTAATACGGAGATTTTTCTCATTAACAGATAAGGTTTGTTTGTGGGTTTGCGCCGCATCTCGCAAACTAAGGTGCAACTCTGCATGGTAATCCTGTCCACGAAATCCGGCTCCACTTCTTCCGGCAGTCCTCCCACCCCTTCTTCTGTTTCCGAACAATGATTCGAAAAAATCAGAAAATTCTCCTGTTTCATCACTAAAACCACCAAAATTACCCTCGGAAAAACCTCCGGAAGAAGACCAGGAAGCCCCTCCCTGAGCATGCGACTGCTGACCTCTTGCTTGTTCAAATGCATCAGCCTGCTTCCAATTCTCACCGTATGCATCGTATTTTTTCCTTTTTTCGGGATCACTTAAAACTTCATTGGCTTCATTGATCTCCTGAAATTTGCGATGAGCATCAGTATCATTCGGGTTCATATCCGGATGATATTTTCGGGCTAATTTAC
>JAVBMQ010000178.1:0-8536 GCA_031552335.1 Bacteroidales bacterium
AATGGTCTGGATCAGGATATGATGCAGAAAAGCTTGAGTTGTAAAACACTGAAGTCAGCTCAAAAAAATGTATTTTCCCTTAGTATTTCTTTGGTATTCGTTAACTTGCTTTTCCTTGCATTTGGGGCTGCATTGCTCTATTATGCTTCTCATTTTTCTATTCCTCTTCCTGAGAAATCAGATAGTATTTTTCCTGCTATAGCCTTCCAATTGTCGGGAGTTACAACGGTACTTTTTGTTATCGGACTGCTTGCCGCCGGATATTCAAGTGCAGATGGAACTCTTACCGCTTTGACTACTGCCATTTGCTTTGACTTCCTCGGATTTGAACAAGATAAGAAAGCTTATACAAACAACTTTAAAAAGCCTTTCCTGAAATTAGGATTGATTTTGTTATTTTGTCTGATAATGTTAGGAGTGATATTTTCCGGAATCCTTCAAAATCCGCTTTTGAAAACTATTTGCCAAATGCTATTATTTGCAGGCACTTTCATGTTTATCTTTTTTGCGCTGACAGAATGTACCAAAAGAACAATCTCTGAAAAAAGTAAAACCAAGGTAAGAAAAATAGTGCATGTTATCTGTGGATTGCTGTTTTTCTTTATTATTGTAGCTTTTCGACCCTTTCACACCGATTCCTTGGTGAAGATGGTATTTGATATTGCTTCTCTTACTTATGGCCCGTTATTAGGATTATTTTGTTTTGGTTTGTTTACTCCTTGGAAAATCAATGAAAAATATGTGCCGTTTATAGCGATAGCATCACCTTTGTTGTGTTTCCTGTTGAAAACGTATTCGGCTCAATGGTTCAACGGATATCAGTTCGGTTTTGAACTGCTGTTGTTGAATGCTTTCTTTACATTTGTCGGCTTGTGTTGTTGTATAAGGAAAGCAAAATGAATACTTGTTTGTTTTTCAAACTTGTGTATTTGAAAAATATTTGCTACCTTTGCCGCGCAATTTATAAAAAGTTACAAACTAATTATTAATCAAGAGTTTATGAATAATTACGAAACCGTTTTCATTTTAACTCCCGTTTTGTCTGATGTACAGATGAAGGAAGCGGTAGAAAAATTCAAAGCCCTGCTTACAGGAGAAGGTGCTGAGATAGTGAATGAAGAAAATTGGGGCTTACGCAAATTAGCTTACCCGATTCAGAAAAAAACCACAGGTTTTTATCAGATGATCGAATTCAAGGCTGATCCTTCGGTGATTTCAAAATTGGAAATCAACTTTCGTCGGGATGAGAGAGTAATTCGTTTTCTTACTTTCCGTCAGGATAAGTTTGCTGCTGCTTATGCAGAAAAGAGAAGAAACAAAAAACAACAAACTAAAGAAACTGTAAAGGAGGACTAAATCATGGCAGCAAATAACAATCCTGAAATTCGTTACTTAACTCCCGTATCGGTAGACGTTAAAAAGAAAAAGTATTGTCGTTTCAAAAAAAGCGGCATTAAATATATCGATTACAAAGATCCTGAATTTTTGAAAAAATTCTTGAATGAGCAGGGAAAAATACTTCCCCGTCGTATCACCGGAACTTCCTTGAAATTCCAACACCGTGTAGCACAGGCAGTAAAGAGGGCTCGCCATTTGGCATTGCTCCCATATGTAACCGATTTAATGAAATAATTAAAAAAGGAGGAACAGAATTATGCAAATTATATTGAAAGAGGATGTTGCCAACTTAGGTTACAAAGATGATATTGTAACAGTGAAAGATGGCTACGGAAGAAATTACCTGATTCCACAAAGAAAAGCAGTGATTGCTTCCGAATCAGCAAAAAAAGTGTTGGCTGAGAATTTGCGTCAACGCGCTCATAAGCTAGCTAAAATTAAAGAAGATGCTCAAAGTCTCGCTGCTAAATTAGAAGGTGTAGCTTTGACTATCGGAGCAAAAACAAGTTCAACCGGTACAATCTTTGGTTCTGTAACTAATATCCAGATAGCAGACGCCTTAGAAAAGAAAGGTTTTGAAGTGGATAGAAAGAAAATTTACATCAAAGACGCAGTAAAAGAAGTAGGCGCTTATAAAGCTACTTTGAAATTACACAAAGAAGTTTCTGTTGAAATTCCTTTTGAAGTGATTTCTGAATAAACGCAGATTTTACGGTAATATCATTATAGAGCCAACCTCATGTGGGGTTGGCTTTTTTTGTTTAAAACCGGGAAAAATTCTAAATTTTAAATTTTGAATTTTGAATTCGAGGTTTTAGAGATGTGTAAATACCTCTAAAATTAAGTATTTAAACCAAGATACAGATCTTAATTGAATGATTTAGAAATATAATTCAAAATTCAAAATTTATAATTCAAAATTTCTTCCGTTTTTTCTTGTATTATAAAAATAATACTTATATTTGCATTAAAAATAAATTTGTAATTATTCCAATTTTGTAATGAATATAGAAAAAGAAACAAAAGAACGCTTGTTAAATTACGGTATAAAGCCTTCTCTGCATAGAATGGCCATTATGGATTATTTGATAAAATATAAAACCCATCCTACTGTAGATACTATTTATAATGACTTGAGTCCATCGATTCCTACTTTGTCAAAAACGACAGTTTATAATACTCTGAAAATTCTGACAGACCAGGGGGCCATTTTGAGTCTTAATATTGACGAAAAGAATGTTCGTTATGATGGAGATATTTCTAATCATGGACATTTTAGATGCAAAATTTGTGATAATGTTTATGATTTTACACCAGAGGAGGTTTTTGCGCTTAATATCAAAAGCCATGGAGATTTTCAGGTAACAGAATGCCATGTGTATTATAAGGGGTATTGCAAAGCCTGTAATGGTAAGATTTCGCTTTAATCATTAATTCTAAATAATAATAACCATTAAAATTATTTTAAGCATGAAAAAGAAATTTATTTGTACGGTATGCGGCTATGTGCATGAAGGAGATGATGCGCCTGATTTTTGTCCACAGTGTAAACAACCCAAGTCAAAGTTCAAAGCTTTTGAAGAAACAGAAGGTGCTTTGCAATTTTGTGATGAACACCGTTTAGGAGTAGCTAAAGGTGTTGATGCCGAAGTATTGGAAGGATTGAAGGCTCATTATATGGGTGAATGTACGGAAGTGGGAATGTATCTGGCCATGAGTCGCCAGGCAGATCGTGAAGGTTATCCGGAAATCGCAGAAGCCTTTAAACGCTATGCGTTTGAAGAAGCTGAACATGCTGCAAAATTTGCAGAATTGTTGGGAGAAGTGGTCTGGGATACGAAAACAAATCTGAAGAAAAGAATGGAAGCAGAAGCCGGAGCTTGCGAAGACAAAAAACGAATTGCTACCCGGGCCAAAGAGTTGGATCTGGATGCTATTCATGATACGGTACATGAAATGTGTAAAGATGAGGCTCGTCACGGGAAGGGTTTTGAGGGATTATATAATCGTTATTTCAAATGATGTTTTAGTTGACATACATTGCTATGCTATTATAAATTTGTCTTGACTTTTTTTGAACGCGAATTTGAACAAATTAAAAACATTTTAAAAATTCGTCTTTATTTGTTTTTAATTTGTTCAAATTCGTGTTCAAAAATATTTAGAATGTAATCAATCAAAAGTAAAACGACTTCCCTCGAAAAAATTAAAAAACACTTCACTTCTTAAGCCAAAATGGGTCTTGCTTTTGGCAATTTGTCACGTCACTTTTCTGCAAACAAGTAATTTTGTCAGTTGTCTTGCTTTGAATCTTCATATTTTATTATTGGTATAGATTTCGCTATATATTAAGCAGAAATTTATAACAGTATCAACTAATCATATAAACAAATTTAATTATGAGTATTAAGCCATTAGCAGACAGGGTTTTGATAAAACCGGCTGCAGCAGAGGAAAAAACAGTAGGGGGTATTATTATTCCGGATTCCGCCAAGGAAAAGCCGTTGAAAGGTGAAGTGGTAGCAGTAGGTAACGGAACCAAAGATGAAGAAATGGTTGTCAAACCAGGTGATCAGGTTTTGTATGGCAAATATGCCGGTACTGAGATTGAACTTGATGGGGAGAAACTTTTAATTATGCGTCAAAGCGATATTCTGGCAACAATCTAAACATATATTATCATGGCAAAAGATATTAAGTATAACATGGATGCCCGCGACCTTTTGAAAAAAGGTGTGGATGAGTTAGCTAATGCTGTTAAAGTAACACTTGGTCCTAAAGGACGCAACGTGATCATCGAAAAGAAGTTCGGTGCTCCTCATATTACTAAAGACGGGGTGACAGTTGCTAAAGAAATAGAATTGACAGATCCTTTCCAGAACATGGGTGCTCAATTGGTGAAAGAAGTGGCTTCTAAAACCAATGATGATGCAGGTGATGGAACAACTACTGCTACAGTGTTGGCTCAATCTATCATTGGCGTAGGTTTGAAGAATGTGACTGCCGGAGCAAATCCGATGGATTTGAAACGTGGTATCGATAAAGCTGTTACTGCTGTTGTTAAAGGCTTGAAAGAACAAGCTAAGGAAGTTGGAGACGACTTCGGAAAAATTGAAAATGTTGCTAAAATTTCTGCCAATGGTGATGAATCAATTGGTAAATTGATTGCAGAAGCTATGCAAAAAGTCAAAAAAGAAGGCGTTATCACTGTTGAAGAAGCAAAAGGTACAGATACTTATGTAGATGTAGTTGAAGGTATGCAATTTGACCGTGGCTATATCTCTGCTTATTTTGTGACAGATACGGAAAAAATGGAAGCGGACCTTGAAAGTCCGAATATCCTGATTTATGATAAGAAGATCTCTGTTTTGAAAGACATGCTTCCTATCCTCGAACAATCAGTTCAAACCGGTCGTCCTTTATTGATCATTGCAGAAGATATCGATTCAGAAGCATTGGCTACTTTGGTGGTAAACCGTTTGCGCGGATCTCTGAAAATATGTGCAGTAAAAGCTCCGGGATTCGGTGATCGTCGCAAAGAAATGCTGGAAGATATTGCCGTATTGACAGGTGGTGTAGTTATTTCCGAAGAAAAAGGTTTGAAATTGGATGCTGCTACTTTAGATATGTTGGGAACAGCAGAAAAAATAACCGTCAACAAAGATAATACTGTGATCGTTAATGGTGGCGGACAAAAAGATGCTATTACTGCAAGGGTACATCAGATCAAGACTCAAATCGAGAAAACAACTTCTGATTATGACCGTGAAAAATTGCAGGAACGTTTAGCTAAATTGGCCGGTGGTGTTGCTGTATTGTATGTTGGAGCTGCTTCTGAAGTGGAAATGAAAGAAAAGAAAGACCGTGTAGATGATGCATTGAGTGCTACCCGTGCTGCTATAGAAGAAGGAACTGTTCCTGGTGGTGGTATCGCTTATATCCGTGCCATTGATGCATTGGAAAACCTGAAAGGCGAAAATGAAGATGAAACTACAGGTATTGAAATTGTAAAAAGAGCCATCGAAGAACCGCTTCGTCAAATCGTTGAAAATGCCGGTAAAGAAGGTGCTGTGGTAGTTCAAAAGGTAAAAGAAGGCAAAGCTGATTATGGCTATAACGCCCATAAAGATGTATACGAAAACTTATATGCAGCTGGTGTTATTGACCCAGCTAAAGTTGCCCGTGTAGCTCTTGAAAATGCTGCATCTATTGCTGGTATGTTCCTGACCACCGAATGTGTGATTGCAGAAAAGAAAGAAGAAGGCGCTTCTGTTCCTGCAATGCCTCCGATGGGTGGTGGAATGGGTGGAATGATGTAATTAATTGGCATTTGACAATTGGTTGACACACGAAAAAGTCAATAAAAAAAGGTTTGTGGCAAAACAAACCTTTTTTATTGACTTTTTTGTAATTATCAATCATCAATTGTTAATTCAATGGGTAGTTGCCTCTTGAATGTTTCTTTGAATGAAATAAGGGATTCAGTCCTGGCTAAGCCCAATGGCTGAAGTTTTTTATGGATAATTTCCAGCAGGTGCTGGTTGTTGTGTGCGAAGATTTTGATGAATAAATCGTATTGTCCGGTGGTGTAATGACACTCGACTACTTCCGGGATTCTTTGTAAAGCTTCAACTACTTTGGGAAAATCTTCCGGCTCTTTTAAATACAATCCCATATAAGCACAGGTTTCATATCCTACCTTGGCATGATCAATGATATATTCAGAACCTTTGATGATTCCTAAGTTGATCAGTTTTTGTACTCTTTGGTGAATGGCAGCTCCGGATACATTGCAGGCGCGGGCGACTTCCAAAAATGGAGTACGGGCATTACCTGCTATCATATTCAGGATTTTCTTGTCTAATTCGTCTAATTGGTGATGTCCCATATTTGTATTGATTTTATTTTAGGAAGTATAAAATGCTCATTTCAAAATATTTTTGTCAGAGCCTGAAAAAATAAGTCATTTTTGCATAGATTACCTGATTAGAGGAGGTTGCATAATAATCTTTTTGAGCATTGTTATAAATATCAGAAAGGCCAAAAAAATATCTTCCTTCAAGGACAAAACTTCCTATTCCGGTAAGTAATTCAAAACCTCCGCCTCCAACAATTCCCCAATCGAATTTATTCTGTACATCTGTGTAGTATTGAATGGGGATATTGTCAATTTTTGTTCCCGGATCCAATACAATATTCCTTTCCAACAGTCTTTCAGATAATAAATAACTGATTTGAGGTCCTAAATTGAATACCATTCTTATGCGGGAACCCATATTGAAATATATATGGGTTAAAACGGGTAATTCTGCATATAACAAAGATTTAGTGTATCGATGCTCCGGAATAGAATCTTTAGATTCTTCCCAACCTCTTTGAGAAAGGTTTAATTCAGCTTGTAATCCGAAATATTTTTCTGTGATATATCTGGCAGAAACACCACCGACAAATTGGTCTAAACTTTTTTGATAAACAGTCGGACTGAAATTGATGGAAGAAAAGGTCATTCCTCCATTGACGCCAAAAGCCCATTCCTGCTTGAACTCGCTTTGGGAGAAAGCGGGGGAAATGCAGATCAACAGAAAAAACAGGATATGTGGCAGTCTTTTCATCTGGCAACTTCTCTTGAAATGTAAAAATCAGATTGGAAGTTCACAAGGTAGATATTCATGTTGATAAAACCACCCCAAGTACTGGCGCGTTTGAAATTAAATCCGTTTTGCAAGCTGTGATAATTGAACTTGTCCATGAAATTCTCAAACTCAGAACCATATTTATGGATCATCTGAATGAAATACATGCCGGTGTCATATCCTAACATACTATATTTAGGATATGAGTTGATCAGGCCTTTGCCATACCAACCCTTAAATTTCCTGTGAAATTCTTTGATTTCCGGCAAGGTATTATTTGCATAAAATATGGAATAAATGCACGTATTGTCTGCAAAAAAGTCATCTAAATAATCTTTGGTGTATGTTTGCCAATCAGGGTAACCAAACAGGGCAACCTTTTTGCCAGGATTTGTTTCTTTTAATTTTCGCAGAGGACCCACTAATTTCATTAATGCCTCCGAACTTCCGGAAGACAATACCAATACATTCTGTTTGCTATCGCTTAATGCATTCCTGATATCAGTGCTGAAAGTTTGGTCTTCATAAATCAATTCACTGAATGAATGATGGTCTGCGTTTAAATCTGCTTGCAGTGTTTGTATCAAATCAGCCTTGTCATTTAGAGCATTTATCCGGATGAAGATGATGTGATCTCCATTGTATTTCTTAACAAAAGCGGAAGATACTTTCGAGTATAAGTAGGATTGGGGTGTATTTATCTGAAAACTGTAAGGGTTAGACAATGTTTCGTCAATCTTGGATGAGAAAGGAATAACATAACGAACGGCATTTTCTTTAGAGAATTTTGATATAGCGCTGATCTGTTCATCCGTATTTCCTCCAATGAGGATGTGATTGTTTTTCAGTTCTTCTTTTTTCAGTATATTATTCAGGCTTTCCGGACGGGTGCCAATGTCATATACATTAAGATTTACGGAAATGCCGTTTTTTTTCAGACTGTCTAAAGCCAGCAGAAAACCTTCGTAGTATTCAATAAACCGTTGGGAAAGTTGAGGAGATGTAAGATCTTTATCAACAGTTCCGAATGATAACAATAATCCGACATTGATCACATTCACATCAAATCTCACCTGAGGTTGTTTCAGCAGGGAGTTGACTTTGTTTTCTTTTTCATCAATGCTGCTTGTTTGGTTGGGACCCAGAGAAATTTCTTTGTAGATAGGTATCAGAATCGTTTTCCCGATCGTAAATGTTTGTGCGGATAAACCGGGATTGACTTCAACAATATCTTCTCCGCGGATGTTGTATTTTTTTGAGACAGAATATAAAGTTTCTTTGGGTTCAATGGTGTGATAAACCACATTTTGTGATTTTTGTTTGATTTTTAGTGTTTCTCCGACTTTGATACCGTCTTTACTTTCAGGATTTAATTGATAAATAGACTCTACTGGTATACCATACATTACAGATATGGAATAAACAGTTTGTCCGCGTTCTACCGTATGCAGAAAATAATTGTCTTTTTCCACGGAAAAAGTAGTCTCCGAATAAAATGATTCACG
>JAVBMQ010000207.1:0-7062 GCA_031552335.1 Bacteroidales bacterium
AGCTATCAACGGCAGGATGGAGCTGGTTGGGACTGCTACAAAACAACAGGAAGAAAACCTGCGGGAAGCATGGAAGATCTCAGACCTGTTGATCCGTGGGGAAATATTCAAAGAAGAAAAATAATTCAAAATTCATAATTCGTAATTCGTAATTCAAAAAAAATGATCCTTACAAAAACAGATACAGATAAGATGCGTGGAGTAGCCATACTGCTGATCATGCTGCACAATTATTTCCATTTCCTTGACGGGAGCATGGGAGAAAACCAGTTTACCTTTGATCCGGGAAAATTTCCTTCCCTGTTAAATTTACTCATTGACCACCCATCAGAAATTATCAAACAGTTTTTTGTTTATTTCGGGCATTATGGGGTAGCGCTGTTTTTCTTCTTTTCCGCCTATGGATTGACAATCAAATACAAAAACTCCAAAATCGAATATATCACCTTTATCAAAAGCCGCTTTGCTAAAATATATTATTTCTTTTTCGCCGGAGTCATTTTTTATTTTATCTGTAAATATGCTTTTGCCTTTTATGATCATACAACAGATCCCTTCACAGTTGACTTGTTGTGGCGAACAATACTGAAATTAAGCCTGTTGTCGAATATAACAGGAAATGCTCTGGACATCTGTGGTCCCTGGTGGTTTATCTCAGTACTGTTCCAACTGTATTTTCTCTATCCCCTGCTGATACGTTTGAAAAGCAAGCAGCTACTGATCCTAATGTCAGTATGCTGGATAGCGCAACTCCTGGTACTACACCTTTCCCCATACTACATCCAAAGGTTTATGACCAATTTCCCGGGACACCTACCAGTATTTATTGCCGGTATTTTATGCCTGAAAACAGACATTGAATCGGTAAATATCAAGGCCTTTACCGGGGCTTTGATTGTGATTGTCATAGGTGGGTTCTATTCTTTATGCTGGGTACTGATTCCTGTTGCAGTCATTATAGCAAGCATATATATCTATAAACAAATAGATCCTCTTATGGGAAAATATACAGGACGATTTTTGATCTTTTTCGGAAAAAATTCCATCTATTTTTTCCTGATTCATGGTTTCCTGAGGACGCCGTTTGTTAGTATAGGGAACCGTTCTTTATTGATGTCATTAGTGGCAGCTATACTGTTTATTGCATGTATAACAGGATTGGGGATGATATTTAAATATACTGTAAATTTTATAAAAAATAAAATAACTGAATAACTTGCAAAATTACCGGGCGTGATTCAAATAAAAGTAGTTGTCTTAGCGCCCGGAAGATTTATCCGGCGCAATAAAATCTGCCGCCCTACTACGCAAATCATTGATTTTATCCTGTGCTTTATCAGAGATATCATCAATCTTTTCTACAGCTTTATTTTTGAACTCCGACAATTTCTGAGTTAAATTCTCACCGGCTTCTTTGGCTTGTTCAGCCAAATCACTCGCTTTGTTTTTTAAAAAACTATCCCAATCAGGATCACCTTGTTTTTCAAGAATATACTCCCTTACACTATCAACAACTTTCTCTGCCTGTTCATAAGAAAGTCCTGCTTCTTTTTGCAGTTTTTGAATTAAATCCCGTTCCATATAAATTGTTTTAATTAAAAATCTCTTTTTCTTAATAACAAGCAAATATAGCTTTTGTTCTCATTATTTTGATTACTTTCGTGCTTGATATAGAAAGTATTTTATATAGATATCATTTTTATATATATGAATCAACGAGTTATTTTTAATTCGGCATCAGATCGGATACTTAACCTGCAAACTTTAACCGGAGAAGAAATTAAACTTATCTGTTCGGATGAACAATTCCTGCATTGGAATAAGCTGAAACATTTGATACATACGGGTAATGTTTTGCAACTGGTACATGTGCATGATTTGGATACTCATTCCGTTAGCTGTGAATTTATCATTCTCGAACCTAATTATCTTATGGATATCAGTTCTTTAGCAGAATGTTACCGCCCATTTGGAGACCACCCTCTAAACTATACCTTGTCACGTTTACGGATACCGGTTAATACCCGGCATATTTTGTTGGGAAATACAGCCAACTATTTCATCGATACTTTGGTCCATGAGAAAGATGGACAACAGATTGATTACAGACAATTGCTGACAGAACTTTTCCGTTCATCACCTTTTGAGTTTACTGCATGTGAAGATTTACAGGACCCGGATACTGAAAGACATTTTTTTGAAGCTTGCCGTTTACAATATAATCATATCCGTCAGATAGTGAAAGAAAAATTTCCATCCGCTGGAATTGACAGGGATAAAGTCATTTTAGAACCCGCTTTCATCAGTAATGTCCTGGGATTACAGGGACGTTTAGACTTGATGTTGCAGGATTTTTCTGCTTTTGTGGAATTAAAATCCGGTAAAGCAGAAGATGATTTTCGTACCGGGACTTTCATCCATTCGTCTATTCATCATTACACGCAGATGATTTTGTATCTGGCTGTTCTGGAAGTTAATCTGAATCTTTCTCCGGAAGAAGTCCGTTCGTATTTGTTGTATTCAAAATATCCGGTTTTATCTTTGGAAAAACATTCCCGGAAACATTTGGATGAAGTATTGCATCTGAGGAATTGCATTGTTGCTCTGGAAGATGTCATTCAACGGAAAAATTCAATAGCCGCTACAGAAAATATATTAAAACACATAAGCCCCAGGGTGCTAAATGTTAAAAAACTGACCGGAAACTTTTTCGAAAAATACCTGCAGCCGCAAATCGAAGAATGCAGACAAATGATAGATGTATTGACAGAACAGGAACGGGCATATTTTATGAGAATATATGCTTTTATTGTCAAAGAAATGTGGATAGCCAAAGCCGGGGAACGGGATTATGAAGGTTCCCGTAAGGCAGCAAATATGTGGAATGTTCCTGTAGAAGAAAAAATAGCAGCCGGTGAATTTTTATATGACTTACGCATAATCTGTCATGAAGCAGCCGGAGAAAAACATTTTATAGTATTGGAAATCCCGGTTTATCCGGATAATTACCTGCCTAATTTCAGACAAGGAGATGCCATTGTATTATATCAAGCTTGTGGACCTGACGGTATTCGGAGGACAGTAAATGAAACTCAGGTATTCAAAGGAGCCATTGAAACAATGAGCGCCGGAAAGATAAAAATCCGTTTGCGTGCTCCACAACGTAATACGACTGTTTTGCCATTGGATTCCCTTTATGCCATCGAGCATGATTATATGGATGCCGTTTTTACGGGAATGTTCAAAGGATTGACAGCCTTTGCACAAGCCAATAAAGACCGTAGAGATTTGTTGCTAGGGTTGAGACAACCTCGCTTCCGGGAAAACGACACTCATTTATCTCATACTCCATCTGATGATATTCATAGGATTGTCTGGAAGGCTCTTGCTGCTGAAGATTGTTTTCTTTTGATAGGACCTCCGGGAACAGGAAAAACGTCTCGTGCCTTGAAAGAAATTGTTTCTGTATTTCTGGAAAATTCAGCAGATGAACAAAAAGAATTTCCTAAAAACATTCTTCTTCTTTCCTATACCAATAGAGCTGTGGATGAAATGTGCAAAGCTTTGTTGGATATGGATAGAAAAGTCCCGTTTATCCGTGTTGGAAGTGAATTAAACTGTGATCCCTCTTATCGTCCTTATTTACTGGATAATATCTTGAACTCTTGTCAACGAAGAGATGATGTAAGAAATAAAATCAATAATAGTCGTATTTTAATCGGTACCGTTGCATCTGTTTGGAGTAAACCTGATTTATTCCGCCTCAAGCACTTTGACCTGGCAGTAGTAGATGAAGCTACCCAATTATTGGAACCTCATTTATTGGGGATTTTTTCCATTAAAAATTCCGATGGAAGAGATGCAGTGGAGCGTTTTGTCCTGATTGGCGACCACAAACAATTACCGGCGGTTATTCTTCAATCGAAAGAAGATAGTGAAGTGAAAGAACCTGTTTTACGGGAAATGGGATTTGACAATCTGAGTAACTCCCTGTTCGAACGCTTGTATCGTCAGTATGTGCAGGCCGGACTGACTCATGCATTTGATATGCTTAATAAACAAGGTCGGATGCACCCTTCCATAGCCCAATTTCCTTCCTATTATTTTTATGAAGGGAAATTAGATATTGCCGGTTTGCCCCACCAACAGGAAGATACAACAGCACCTTTTCTTTTCCCGGAAAGAGTCATGTTTTTCCCCTCTTCCCGTTCTCCGGAAGATGTTATTGATAAAATCAATCATGAAGAAGCCCGGCTTGCAGCAACTATATCCAGGGATTTATATCTCTGTTATGAAGCCTCAGCATCGGTTTTTGACCCTCAGGCATTAGGTATTATTACACCTTACAGAAGCCAGATTGCGCTGATAAAGAAAGAAATAGAGCTCCTGGATATACCTTCTCTGAGTCAGGTAGTGGTTGATACGGTAGAACGTTTTCAGGGGAGTCAGAAAGATATAATTATCTATTCTTTTTGTATCAATACAGATTGGCAATTACAAGCATTGCCTAACCTGATGGAAGAAAACGGGAATATCATTGATCGCAAATTGAATGTGGTACTGACCCGTGCCCGTAAACAACTGATTATTCTCGGAAATCCTGTATTCCTCTCAAAAAATATTCTCTATAAAAAGTTGATAGATCATTTTTCTACAACATATAAAACCTGATCCAGTACGATTGGAATATCATTTTCCGGAATACCCGCCTGAATAAGTTCGGGCATATCAGTATTGAATGCTTCTGTGAATTTTTCACGGGAACTTTCCGGAGCAAGTATGGCCGATTGATATTTATCAATGGCTTCTTTCGTATTACCCATGGCCAGTAAGGCATGTCCGAAATTCAGATAATCAGACATGGTCGGTTTGTCATTCAATATTTGTTCGTAGTAACGGATTGCCTGATCAAACTTACCGGTTAAAAAAGAACACCAGGCAATGGGACGCCAGGATTTGGTACTGTTTCCATTGAGATATTCCACTTTAAAATAAGATTTTAATGCTTCTTGATATTTTTTAAGTTCTAAATAACAATGTCCGATATTCAATTGTACTGACAAATTGTCCGGGTTTAATACTTCTACTTTCTGGTAATAAGATAATGCTTCTTCCGGTTTTTTCAAAATACGATAGCATGCAGCTATTTTTTTGAGTGTCCAGGAATTGGACGGCTCCATCAGATCCGATTTCAGATAGGCATCCAGGGCTTCAGGAATGTTACCGGACATTTGTTCGCAGTAACCGATTTTCTGGAATAAAACAGCGTCCGCTTCTTCTTTGGAAATCAATTGTGTGAAAATTTCTTTGGCATCTTCCAGTTGGTTTTTACTGAAATAATATTCACCAATAGAAATCAAATTATTTTTATCTGAAATGATTTGTCCGATACTTTTTGTTTTATGAAAGGTGAGGGGAGAGGCAAAAATATCTTCGAAATTTCTTTTCCTCGGATATACTTTATAAAAACGATACAAATCGTGGATATATTGGTTTGAGATGATTTCCTGTTGTTTATCCTGCGGCACTAATTGATCTTCATTTTGTTGTTTGATCATCTCAGCAGCTTCGGCAAACATCTGGGAAGACATCATTTTCCGGTATGGAGCAGGCATTTGCAGGACTGTAAAATACAGGGAATATTTATCGGAATTACACATATATCCCAACTGGCTGAAAATATTGAGAATATCATCCATGCCTTCTTCCTGTATATTTTTCAAAAAAGAATGTCTTGTCGTAAACGGAAGGAACCAGTTAGACATATCATAAAAGAAAGGATACATCTTTAAGTTGGAAAAAGAAGAGTGCATCACATCAGCGCCTTCCATTTGTAAATTATTGATTTCCTGTATTTTATCTGTCAATCCGGCTTCTTCCAGGATGTTTTGCCATTCCGGATTTTTATCTTCCGTACCTGTATCATCCATCAGGTCGGAAAGATTGATTTTTTTACTCAATTCCGGACTGATTTTCATCATTTCCGGCATCAAATCTTCTGATATATGTTTACTTATTTTTTCCGTTTCTTTTGTCAGGATAAATTGACGTATGATGGTATTGATATTTTTAATAAAAGATGGGGTTTCTGCAAGATGTTGTAACCGGTGTTGTATTTCCGGATAAAGATATAAACGTTTATCATATTGATACAGAATTAGTAAAATGCCCACCAAAGCCCGTTGTCTGATTTCTTCTTCCTCCACTTCGTAAGCGTCAAACAATAACAACAGCTTTTCTTTGTCGAAATATTCTTTCAGGGCCAATGTCAATGCTGCAACAGACAGGCTTTGTATGTGTATGGGAATCATTTTATTTTGCAAAAAATCATGTAGTGTCGAAACGTCTTCTCCATGTAGTTTTTCGCTTAACCATATTCTTTTGAACAATTGGCCGGATATATTTTCTATTTCTTTTTCCAATTGGAGAGCCGCTTCCGAATGTTGATTTTCATCCAGCAAGTCGGAAAGTGATATTTTGGTAGATAAATCTTCTGTCGAATTCGTTAAATTTTTGATAGGATGGATGCCGGAAATAGAAAGATTCCTTTTGCTTTCATAATATAAACGGGAATCATTTTTTTCTTTCAGGTGCATCAGAACCTCATCTGCCAATTCGTAGGTAGATCTTAGCAGATCATTGTATACTTTATTCCTTTCCGGATCATTGGCGCCATCCAACATATACCGAAGCATATATTTGTAGGTAGTTTCCATTTGTTCGAGTTTATCCTTGAATGTCCAGTCATTCAAGAGTTCAATCAATGTCGCAATGGCATTGAATGTGTTTTTCAGTTGCTTCTTTTCCAGAAAAGTAGCAATATTGTCAGTTCTATATCGGATTTCCTGATTTGTCATAGTAATGTTTGTTCTTTTATTACAGGAAAAAGATAGTCAAATGTTGTGCCGGAAATAATTGACAATTGACAATTCGGTTTACACCTATAACATTTAAAAAATGATGATTATCCCATGTTTCCCTCTAAGATCAAAGGCTAGTGATGTTCGGAAGATATGCGCCCAAAGGGCGCTTCCTAAGTAAGCAGTGGCTCTAAGCCACTGT
>JAVBMQ010000191.1:0-10763 GCA_031552335.1 Bacteroidales bacterium
AAGCAAAATTACAGTATACTTAAAACATTATTTTGAAACGGACAAGTATATGCTAAATACTGATTCTTTCAAAGTAGGAAATAAGGATGATTTTTTTCAAATAAATAATATTAGATTTATGCATAGAAATGTAAATCAATCCAGTAGGAAAACAAAAGAAATTGAACAAAAGACATATCAGATTAATGCTAATGAGCTTATTTTTGTTTCATTCGATATTTATCCAACAAACAATTGGGAGAAGGATTTAATGATTTTGCCCTGTAGTTATATTATGTGTAATGATAAACCTTTAATGACTGATACGATTAGAATCTCGTTGAAATAGTGAAATAGTGAATTTAGCAAGATATGTTTTCGTCATACGAAAACTCCTGTTCAGCCGAATTTGTAATTCGGTCGTTGATAAACCGGAGTTTTTAACTCCATAATGAAACATTGAATTAAAATTTGAAATTTTGGAAATAAACAATTTTTTAAGCAATTATAAATTGCATGGAATAAAACGACTGAATTACAAATTCAGCCGAACAGGGGGGGAGAGAAATATTAAAGTTAAAAACTTCAGCGAATCAGGGATGGGTAAATTATACAAAATAGGTTTTGGATATAATTGCAGAACTTTGCGACGGCGTTCGGAAACGCCGCCGAACAGGGAAGAAGCAAGTGGCGGACAGACAGACCCAAGTGACAATTGTATACCTCCATGGCCAGTTGGAAAAAAAACAAATGGAGAACGGAGTACGTGGACAAACGGCCGTCCTTATTCTGCACCTTTTTGGGTTGGATACAGAAATGGAAACCAAATAACCCGTATGGGTATGAGCTTGCAGACAGTTCATAATCTGACACAAAATATGGTGCATAAATTTATGTCTACACCCTACTACATGAGTTATGATGAATTTAGAGGAGGTGGGTATTTTTATACAGGCTACCGCAATCCATTATCTTTATGGGACCGTTAACAACCTTAATCTTGAATCCAATGAAAAAGCAATTAGCGTTATTTATTTTGTTGTTATGTTGTTCTTCCTGCGCCTCGCAAAAGAAGGAAATCATTGCAAAATCTACGATAAAATTAGAAGGTAGAAATACGAATATCCGGGATTTAATCGAAATTGACGGGTATTATTACATGAAAGAATATCCTGATAGCAATTGTCGCATGTTTTTTGAGAATGGCACATGGGTTGATTTTTACTTTAAAAGAGATGTATCTGAAGATGATATAAAAGCAAACATGTCCAAATCCATAGCAAGCCGAATAGAAAAAAAGCAAATCCGATGGGGGAGTTTTTGGGGAGTGTACTGCATTCAAAATGACACTATTATTGTACACCGATATATGAAAGGTTCTTTTTGGGAAGTGTGGTCATTGAATGAAGAAAGATATAAAGTTGTTGACAGAGAGACAGTGCAGCGGATATCTTTTCGGAGCTTATTAGAGGCAGGAGAAAGTTCTAATGAGATTTATGGCACGAGAGTAAATGATACCTTTCACTTTGTCCCTGCGGATTCTCTTCCCTCGTCTGACTGTTGGTTAAAGGAAGAAAAATGGGTATGGCGTAATGAATCGGATTGGAAAGCTTATATGGAGAAGATAAAACAAAATAAGAAAAAGTAGCGTAGCAAGGTTATGTTTTCGTGTGACGAAAACCCCTTGAAGCATAGTTTAAATCCCGTTGGTCTGGTGAGAGATTAGCGGGATTTTGCTGTTTATAGCGCAGTTATATTTTTCTGGAAGAAATCTTTGAACTTTTTTTGAGTAAGGAAAGTGTCGACCATTTTGAACACCATTTTTTTTTTTCTTCCGGATCAAGGTTCTGTATCATTTTAACCCCCGTTCGGCGGCGTTTTCGAACGCCGTCGATGAACTTTTGTAGTTTGTAACTACAACAATCACTAAGTAATGGTTTGAAAACAAAAATATAGCCTTATATTTGCACCATACTTTAACTATGTTTATGCTATGAGTTCAGGATATAAAATCGAAGAAAAAGATGGTATTTATTTTTTAACTTTCCAAATAGTGGAATGGGTAGATATCTTCACCCGCAAAATATATAGAGACCTTATTCTTGAGAGTCTGGATTATTGTATAACGTCAAAAGATCTCAAAGTTTATGGATTTGTAATCATGTCAAACCATATTCATTTACTGGCAAAAAGTGAAGTTGGGGATTTAAACGGAACTATCCGTGATTTTAAGAAATTTACCAGTAAAAAAATGATTGAAGTTATTATATCTGGAATAGAAAGTCGGGAAAAGTGGATGCTGGATATTTTCAGGAAAGCGGCATCAAGCCATTCGCACAATAAAAATTATCAGGTATGGACACGAGAAAATCATGCGGAATTGATTTATTCTGAAAAATTTATTGACCAGAAATTGAATTATATTCATGAGAATCCTGTACGAGCGGGTTGGGTAATGCATCCGGAAGATTATTTGTATTCCAGTGCCGTAGATTATACTGGAGGGAAAGGATTGTTGCCAATAGAATTATTATATCAGAGATGGAAAACACGTGGATGAAATTTGGTATAACAAATGTAGTTATAAGCCACAGGGGAGAGAAATATTAAAGTTAAAAACTTCAGCGAATCAGGGATGGGTAAATTATACAAAATAGGTTTTGGATATAATTGCAGAACTTTGCGACGGCGTTCGGAAACGCCGCCGAACGGGGGAAATAATTGTTCCTAAACAAGTTGTATCTAATACAAATGGATATACTCCAAAATCTTATATTGAACTATTTTTGTTTTACAAAGATGGAACTGTAGCAGCAATGTCTACAAGTGACATTGAAGGTCTGCCGAGTAACAATAGTTCATCATATTCTTGGGGAACTTATAAAATAAGCAATGATACAATTAAATCGCAAATTATTACTGATTTTGGGTCAATGATGTCTCCAGGCGTATTTGATAAACAATTTGTTATAGTGTCTGACACTGTATTGAAAATGATTTATGAAAAAGAATTAAGTCCGGAGTATTCACCTGACAAATTAAAAGGCAATGGACTTTTTTACTTTTACCCCTATGCTAATCGTATTGATTCAACCTCCAATCCCTATTTAAAGAAGAAATGGTTTTGGGATAAGGAAGCATATAAAAATCGAAAGTAAAAGTGATTTAGCAAGATACTGTTTACTGTAAATTAGCAAGAAACAAGTGTCTTCTTTATAGCTTCCCTTTTTTCTTTATCTACTCCGGCTTCCGCTGCATAATAGTTCCAATTCGAGACTCGTTCATTAATCTCGTCGATGATTTCTTTCGATTTTTTATTGCGAATAGATTGACCAATGGTCATCAGATTTTCCCGTGTAATATTCTCTCTCCTTCCACAGATACTTAAGGCATGTTGGTTGACCCAATCACTTCCGGGGCGATAAGCATGGCAGACATCGTATGCTGGTGCTAATTCCCAACGACCACCCTGTTTAAGGATGAACGAAAAATTTTTTGTGTGGTCGTCGCAATTGCGCGCGAGTACGTTGAACACCATCCTGCGGAACATCTGTTCGGCTTCGGCATAAGTTAATTTCAACTCTCTCATTGTTTGAAACAATTGCTCATAACTGTAACTGGTTATCCGGTTGTAATCATAATGCTTTATCGCACAAAAAGTCTGTGTATGATGTTTCGTATAACCGCCTTCCCGGTCAAAACGCCTGGTCATAAAATGTGCGCGTCCATTTTCTTCCAGTAAGCGGCAAGGCGTCATTTCTATACCACAGTCTCTAGCCATAAGGTAGTATGCATATTCGACCCGCCCATAACCATGTGTTGTTCCGAGTTGCACATCGCTCACGCCGTCTAGTTTAAGCAGCCAGTGCTCGAATCCTTCAGGGGCACGGGTTTGACCGGAACGTATTTCTCCTGTTTTCTCATTGTAAGCTATAATAGCCTTGGGACGTGCACCACCTGCAGATGTTCCGATTTTCAATATTTCCCGCACGGACTTCTCTTCATCGGATTTAAGATTTGTCACAAAAGCCTCTTTTTTTGAGAGCATCTTTCCTGCAATCTCCACAAGGTTGTCTACCTCGACTGAGAATGTATTAACGTTTTGTTTCTGGATCGATGGCTCGAACTCTAAGGCACCTATTCCCCTTTGACCAATAAAACATAACATTTCAACCGGGTTCATGCTGTTTTCCGGGCGCCCCTGTTGTGCCAGCCATAGGTTAATGAGTTCATTACCATATCGATCTGGCAAAACATCCGCAAGCAATCCGGGTAATCCCTTGAACGTATCATATCCCGAATCTCTATTCGTCAGTAAATTACGAAATGAAAAAATTCTTTGTTCTGTAGTTAACGGCATCTCCAAAGGGGAAAGTTCCCAACCCAGTCTTTTGAAAGCAGGGGTGTACTCAAAAGATGCCAGCCTGGTTCTTTCATCCCAGGCGACAGCTCCAGCTTCTTTGCCCCATATTTTTACTATCGCTGTATTCATATTTACCAATCAACATCTTCGTCCTTATTCTTCTCTCTTGGGAGGGCGACCCGTTGCCTTCTCTTTTTTTCTTCTTTGACAAGTTGTAAGGGACTTCGCTGAGAGGAAATAATAAACCCATCAATAATTTGCAATTGCCCTAATACCCGTAATACCCGAATGAGAGTGGCAACTGTTACTGTCTCACCTCTCTCCAATAAACTAAGTGTAGAACGGCTTATTCCGGCATCCTTAGCCAACATAGCTTGGGTTTTGTTTTGCTCCATACGGTAGTATTTTACAAATGTCCCTATCTGCTTAAGAATCCGGTCGTCGCTCATGGCATACCAGTTTTTGTCTGATATATGATTCATTATTGCTGTTTTTGATTTATATTGAATGAAAGATCATACAAATATACGATTATTTTACAATATATGATATTTTGAGTGATATTTAAAACGTTAAACTAGGAAATAGGTGATTATGAATCATAAATCATTCGTAATTATCCAACAACTTCACATACAATGCAATCGCTTCCCGGATCTCATCCAGCCGGATATATTCATCAGCAGTATGTGAACGGGCAGAATCTCCCGGACCTATTTTTACAGAAGGAAAAGGCATAAGCGCCTGATCAGAAAGGGTAGGAGAACCAAATGGAACTTTACCTAATGAAATTGTCCGTTGAATAAAAGGATGGTCAATTTCAATTTTTGAAGAATTTAACCGGAAAGACCGGGGTTTAACCTCATCGCATCCGGATGATTTCCGGATGATCTCAAACAGTTGTTCGTTGCTATAACATTCGTTGCTCCGGATATCTACCGTAAATTCGCATTTGTCCGGAATTACATTGTGTTGTGTGCCGGCATGGATAACCGTTACCGACATTTTTACGTCACCTAGTAATTCACTCTCCAAGGGGAACCTGTATTTTCGGAACCATTCGATACAAGGGATTGCTTTATAGATGGCATTTTCTCCCTCATTCCGGGCAGCATGTCCGGATTTTCCGTAGACAGTACAATCTATGACCATTAATCCTTTTTCTGCAACTGCAGGTTGCATGCCCGTTGGTTCGCCGACAATGGCAAAGTCAATGGGCGGAAGTTCCGGTAGAACAGAAGAGATACCCTCTTTGCCGGAAATTTCTTCTTCACAGGAAGCTAAAAATATCAGGTTATACTGTTGCGGTTTTTCCTGTAAGAAAATAAAAGCCTGCAGAAGGGATACTACGCTGGCTCCGGCATCATTACTCCCTAATCCGAATAATTGTCCGTTTTCTTCCACAGGAACATAAGGATCTTTTGTCCAACCGGCAACCGGTTTTACCGTATCAACATGGGAATTCAGCAGGATAGTTGGCTTGTCTTCCTGGTAATCTGTTGATATACACCAAATATTGTTTCCTTTCCGTTGGGGATGTAAACCTTGTTGTCGCATTGTTTTTTCAAGCAAATCGGCCACTGCTTTTTCTTCCCTGCTGACAGACGGAATAGAGATCATTTCCTTCAGGAGATCAATACTATCGTAATATAAGTTATCCACCTTTTTCTTCATTTTGTGCAAAAATACACATGTTTTGGAATAAAAAGTGTACTTTTGTACCTGATTTTTACATAAAATAAATGGAATATCATCTATTGTCGGAGTTAATCCACCGTCGTGCCGCCGTTTTAGGCGATAAAGAAGTTCTCAAAAGCCGGGATAAGAAAACAGGAAAATGGCATGGCACATCCTGGAAAACTTTTGCTGCAAAGATTATGAAATTGGCAGAAGTGATGGTGGATAATGGTATCAAAGAGCAGGATAAAGTCGGAATATACTCACAAAATAAGGAGGAATGTCTGACCGTTGATTTTGCTGCTTTTGCTATCAAAGGTATTTCTGTACCGATGTATGCTACCAGTTCCGTATCTCAAATTCAATATATTATCGAGGAATCAGAAATTGCTTTGTTGTTTGTCGGGGAACAATTTCAATATGATAATGCCTATGAGGTACTGAAGACCGGTACAGTTTTAAAACAACTGGTTATCCTGGATAATGATGTAAAAAAAGCAGCAGATGATACTTCTTCTGTTTATTTCAATGAATTTATTACCCAGCCTTCAGAGTCTTTAGGTGAAGTGCAAAGGCGGATGGAGTCTGTAAAAGAAGACGATATTGTACACATCATATATACATCCGGAACAACAGGAGAGCCTAAGGGAGTGATACTAAAGCATTCCAATTATGTGGAAGCCATGAAAATCCATGATATCCGCCTGAGTTATCTTCCGGCAGAAGGTGTTTCCATGTGTTTTTTGCCGTTAACACATATTCTGGAGAAAGCCTGGAGTGTTTATTGTCTGCATAAGGGATATACCCTGGCTGTAAATCTGGATCCGAGGGAAATACAAAATACCATTAAAGAGGTGAAACCTAATGCGATGTGTAGTGTGCCTCGTTTCTGGGAAAAAGTGTATGCCGGTGTCCAGGAAAAGATTGAAGCATCCAGTCCTTTGATTCGTAAAATTTTGCTGAATGCCATTAAAACCGGGAAAAAATATGTTTTTGAATACCGGAATCAGGGGAAAAAAGCTCCTTGGAGGTTGGCTTTGAGATTCAATTTGTACGATAAGACAATTTATAAGATGTTGAAAAAAGCTGTCGGACTGGAAAATGGTACTATTTTTCCTTGCGCCGGGGCTCCTTTGTCGGATACAATCAATATTTTCATCCAATCGGCCAATATTCCTCTGGTGTATGGATATGGATTGACAGAGACTACTGCTACTGTAAGTTGTTTCCCGAAAACCGGTTTTACCATAGGTACAGTGGGTCAGATCATGCCGGGAACATCCGTAAAAATAGGAGAGGAGAATGAAATCCTGATCAAAGGAAAAACCGTTATGCACGGATATTATAAAAAACCGGAGGCTACAGCTGCCGCTTTTACAGGAGATGGCTGGTTCCGTTCCGGAGATGCCGGTTATCTAACTGATAATGATGAAATTGTTTTGACTGAGCGAATAAAGGATTTATATAAAACTTCCAATGGTAAATATATTGCTCCGCAGCAAATTGAAACCCGTCTGGCCGAAGATAAATACATCGAAATGGTAGCAGTTATCGGGGATAAAAGAAAATATGTTACCGCATTGATAGTTCCCGCTTTTCCGGAACTGGAAACTTATGCAAAAGAACACGCCATTATTTATAAAGATATGACTGATTTGTGTGCCAATGCGAAAATCCGGGAATTGATAAAAACGCGTATCGATCCCCTGCAGCAAGAATTGGCCAATTACGAACAAATCAAAAAGTTCACCCTGATTCCCCGTCCGTTTACAATTGATTCGGGAGAACTGACAAACACCTTGAAACTTCGCCGGGCATTTATCCTGGAGAAATTCACAACAGAGATCGAAAAAATGTATGAATAATAATCCAAATTGACTATTGATTCTAAAAAATGTCAATTGTCAATTATCAATTATCAATTAATTATGATAACGACAGACCAATTACGTGATGTATTGGAGCGCGAGTCCGCGTTGAGGGGGTATCTTTGACATCGATTCGAAGATAATCCAGTTAGAAGAAGAAGAACTTCGCACACAGGCTCCCGGTTTCTGGGAAGATGCCAAGCGGGCCGAAGAACAAATGAAAAAAGTACGGGAACTGAAGTCCTGGATCAAAGCATATGATGAATTGAAATCGGCTACTGATGAGTTACAGTTATCATTTGATTTCCTGAAGGAGGAATTGATCTCTGAAGACGAATTAGATGCTGCATACAATCGTGCCGTAGAGTTGCTTGAAAATCTCGAGATGAAAAATATGCTTCGTCTGGAAGAAGATCATTTGGGAGCAGTGTTGAAAATCAATGCCGGCGCCGGAGGTACAGAAGCCCAGGATTGGGCGGAAATGTTATACAGGATGTATTCCCGCTGGTGTGAAAGTAAAGGTTATAAAACAACTGTTACCAACTGGTTGGATGGAGATGATGCAGGTATAAAAACTGTCACCCTGCAGGTGGAAGGCGATTATGCTTTCGGCTACCTGAAAAGTGAAAACGGCGTCCATCGTCTGGTGCGTGTTTCTCCTTATAATGCGCAGGGAAAACGGATGACATCTTTTTCCTCTGTATATATAGTTCCATTGGTCGACGATTCAATCGAAATTGAAGTTAGCCAGGGCGATATTACCTGGGATACCTTCCGGTCGAGTGGAGCAGGAGGTCAGAATGTGAATAAGGTTGAAACAGGAGTTCGTTTGCATTATAATTATAAAGATCCGGATACAGGAGAGGTCAAAGAGATTGTGATTGAAAATACAGAGTCCCGCTCTCAGTTTGGAAATAAAGATAATGCCATTCGTTTGTTGAAGTCCCAGCTCTATGAACTGGAACTGGAGCGCAGGCGCAGGGCAACCGCTAAAATAGAAGCCGGTAAGAAAAAAATCGAGTGGGGATCACAAATCCGCAGTTATGTATTTGATGATCGCCGGGTAAAAGACCACCGGACAGACTATCAGACCTCCAATGTACAAGCTGTCATGGATGGAGATCTGGATGATTTTATTAAAGCGTATTTGATGGAATTTGGGGGCGGAGAGTGAAAAAATTGACAATTGATTTTATAATTGTTGCAGCTTAAAACCGCCGCCTTTCAGGCGCTTATTTTATAGTTGGCTTTAGCCGAGGTTCGATCCACCTACTTGTCAAGTGGGTGGTCGTTGATTTTCCATATGTTATTTTATTAAAACAGACGAAACTTATCGCTTGTCCTTCGTCGGGAGAATTCTCCATAACACATCCTCTAAGGATAATATTCTCACTTTTATTAAAGAATCCCAAAATATCTATTTTTGTCTATACTTTTTATATTCGAAGTTCATACTTTTGGCTTGTGAACAAATTCTTCCTCAGAGTCAATTGAAAACTATATTGAAATAGCGTGACAACTTCTAATTAAAAATGGAAAATTTCATGAAACAGAGTGAACAAAAAAATGATATTTATGATAAAAATTCGACAAAAAGAGAAGTTCGAGTAAAAAAGAAATCGACTCAAATAATGACTGATAAACTTATTGAACGTATATCAGATTCTTTGATTGGAAAAAATAAAAAGGATGTATATATCAGGCAACTATCCAATCTTGAAATTGAAATATTCGAACAAGGTTACTTATCTGCTGAAAAAAAAATATCTAATATGGATATGAAATATATCATTTGTTTTACTATCGAAATGGATGTGAAAGATATCAGCTTACTATTCAATATAGAACCTGCCAGTGTGCGTACGGCTCGTTATCGCATAAGAAAGAAATTCGGAGAAAAGAATACTTTTCGCTTTCTAATATAAATTGAATTATTTTTATTATAAAGAAGTACCAAATCCGGAAACAGGGAAATTAACTCAACTCGTTTTTGTGGCAGAATAAAATACCTGTAAAACTTATTTTTAAGAGGTGGTCTCAAAAATAAAAGATCGCCTCTTTTTTTGCAAATATCTCTTAAATGCATTATCTTTGGAGAAATCAGTTAACTAAATAATGGTTATGCTTATGAAAAACACATTTTGTATTCTTGCCCTATTATTTATTTCATTTTATGGTTTTTGTGAAAATTCTTTCACAGAAAAGTTTGATATGAAAGACAGTCTTCAAGCTATTTTACGGAACGACACTGTTGATCCTGAGACCCGTTTCAAAAATGCACACAACCTCCTGTTTTACTATTCTTCACCCGAAGATGCCGAAACGTTAGGACAAAGTATTGTATATCCTTTTGTCAAAAAAACATGGGAAAACAAATCAGAACAATTGGCTCATTTGGCGAGGCTTCAACTATTAGTGAGTATGTGTTATCGTGAGCGGGGAGGTGACGACCGTGATCAAAAAGAACGCTTGTTTGCTGAAAAAGCCTTGGAGACTGCAGTGAAATCGGAAATCGACGCTACTTGCGCCCGTTGCTACCATGCTTGTGCTTACATGGAAATCAAACGAGGCGATGTGAAAAAAGCACACGAGTACCTCTATCAAGCCATTAAGTATTACGACAAGATGGAACAGTACACTAAATCATCGGAAATGTTATATGTGATTATCAGCAATTTTTATGAAATAAAAGATACCGGCGGAATGCAAAGGGTATTGAGGCAGATGGAAGAATACCTCAAGAAAGACACCTCGAAACAATCACAATATCAGCATAACCTTACCAGCTATTTCTATTTCAGGTTATTGCTGGAAAAAAACGAAGCAAATAAGCTGCCGGTTGATTCTCTCTTGGTTGATTCGTGTATGATATACAC
>JAVBMQ010000037.1:0-3542 GCA_031552335.1 Bacteroidales bacterium
AACACAAAAGAATCTAATTTCTCTTCTACTTCTTCATACCACCCAATTTCGGGATTGAAAACTCTACGCCTTACTGTTTTTTGTCTCATTTTACACTATGGGTTAATCCTATAGTGTCAACTTTTTTCAGTATAAGACAAAATATTCAATTAAAAATTAAATTAAACTCATCACTTAATAAATATTATTCATAAACAATTGCATTTTATCAAATAACATATTATATTTGCACAATATCTAATCAAATAAATAATATGTTACCCTATCAATGTCCGAGTTGTTCTTCACAACTCAAAGTCAAAAGTCTAAAATGCGAACATTGTGGAACGGAAGTGATCGGATTGTATCAACTTCCTGTCTTAGCACGCTTGTCGGCAGAAGACCAGGATTTTATTCTGAAATTTGTCAAAAGCAGCGGAAGTCTGAAGGAGATGGCTAAAGAACTGAATCTGAGCTATCCTACTGTGAGAAATTTATTGGATGATATCATTGAAAAAATTACAAATCATGAAAAGTAAAAATTTCAGACAGGTTTTCTTCAAACCGTTTACTCGTGTTGCCGGATGGCCAGCCTTAGGAATCGGCTTAGCCGCAGTGATTCTGACAAGTTTGATTGCACAAAGAAACCATATCGTTTTTGATACGGTATTGGGAGCACACTTTATTTATGCAACACCCTGGCAATCCATAGCCATACATCTCATTTCGTGGTTATGCTTAGTCATATGCATGTGGGGAGCCGGAAAGATTTTTTCAAAATCCTCAATTCGCCTGATTGACATTTCCGGAACAATGGCATTTGCCCGTATTCCTTTGATATTAGCAGCTTTTGCAGGATTCCTTCCATCCTTATCCACAGGAATAGAAGCCTTAGTAAGCTTCAATTATTCTTTTTCCAAAATATGGAGTTTAGTTGTTTTCCTGATCATCACTATTTTTGCGATTATTTGGTTCGTTGCATTGGCATATAATGGCTTCAAGGTGTCATGTAATTTGAAGGGGACAAAATGTACCATTATATTTACAGTCTCTCTGATCTTATCACAAATTTTATCGACTGTTTTAAATCTGGCAGTCATGAAAAAGCTCTTATTAATTGCGGCTTTTACGGGTGGATTAAATGCGAGTGCTCCTACAGATTCTACACAAACTCAAAGCAGAGATTACAGTAAGGTTAATTCTATTGCCATAGAAACAGTAAATGCTCTAAATAATGAAGATTATGATAAGGCAACTGCGCATTTTGATGCAAAAATGCAAGAGGTATTTCCAAAGAAGAAGGTCAAAGCATTTATGGAACAATTAGAGGGGCAATTGGGGAAAATGAGTGATGTAAAGGATAAAGAAATAAGGAATGCCTATGTGGATGGGTATGAGATTGTTTATGTGCCTTGTAAGTTTGAGAAGAGGGAGATTACGTTGCAGTTTTCTTTTGATAAGAGTGGGGAGATTTGTGGGATGTTTGTGAGGTAGAGATCCTATTCTTCGTTGGTATTTGTGATGTGATCGCCTTTAAAACCGGGACTGGAAGGGATATTTGCCAGATATTTCAATATCCAGCAAATACCCCTATTCAACACCCATTTTTTCAAAAAAAATTTGATTATATTCTCCCTGTCAAATTATTTATGGATTTTTTCTCTATCCTTCATGATTAGCATCCAGAAACATCATATTATTTCACTGCTATCTTCACGGTCTGGCCATTAATATCGACGATATAGATTCCTTTAGGAAGATTGATATCGGCATTTGAATCAAATACGGATTGATACACTTTTTGTCCAGCGATATTAAAAACAGACACCTGAATTTTTTCACATGTTTCAATATGAATACCATTAGAAGTAGAGCTAACCGAAACCTGATCCATCATGGCACTTTGTATAGCAGTAAAATCAGTTTCTATAATATTATCAAATCTCCAGGCAAGTTTATAAGCCTCATAAGAACCTTTTGGCACATATAACTTACAAGTGGTTTTATTCACGCCGGAAAAAGAATTATTTCCCAAACTGGGCGGAGTGGAATTTCCACTTCTTATCTCTGTCAATTTTACACATCCGGAAAAAGCATAATCCCCAATCGAAGTAACTCCGGCAGGTATTGTAACACTCGCTAAATTGAAACAAAAATTAAACGTTTCATAACCAATAGAACTTACGTTTTCAGGAATAGTAATACTTGTTAAACTACTACACCAATAAAAAGCATCATTTCCAATAGAGGTTACACTATTGGGGATAGTAATTTCTAATCTACCACAAAGAGAGAAAGCCCATTCTCCGATGGAAGTTAGACTATTAGGGATAATAATGCTCCTTAAGCCGGAACAACCGGAAAATCCGGACTTTCCGATAGAAGTCACACCATCAGGGATAGTATAACTCTCTACTTTTTTCGCACTAGGAAATACAACTAAAGTTGTTTTATCTTTATTAAACAAAATCCCATCCACATCTGTATAATACTCATTCTGATCCGATACGACAATATCCGTTAAACGACTGCAAGAAACAAAAACGTTATTAATGGAGGTTACACTACCGGGAATGGTAATCCTGGTCAAGCTGGAACAACTCCGGAAAGCATCTTCTCCAATAGAAGTTACACCATTGGGAATAACAATCTCTTTCAGAGAGCGGCAAGCAAGAAAAGCACTATCCCCAATCAAAGTAACACTATTGGGAATAAGAATATCTGTCAATTTCGTGCAACCAGAAAAAGCATTATTTCCAATGGAAGTAATATTATAAACACCTCCATTATAAGTAATTATCTCCGGAATTATTACTTCTTCTACATCTTCACTACCGGTAACAGCCGCCTCTGATCCGGATAAATAGTAATAGATCCCATTAACTTGTGCTTGTCCATAGCTCTGAGCTGAGCAAAATGTGCAAACCAACAAAAAAAGGAATACTTTTGTTTTCATAGAATTATTATTTTAAATTATATCTCTAATTTTACATTGCCAATAACTTACGTTTTATTACAGATCCATCTCTTTGGGTTGCACGTTCAATATAAAAGCCCGTAGCGGGTTTTGCGCTCAACCTGATTCCAGAAAGAGTATAATACTCACAAGAAATAAAGTCGTCATCATCTACCGTTGGGAGTAAGATTCTGGAAACTGCATCTTCAACTATATTGAACTGATACCAAACATTAGAGGCTTCATATAATGCTTTTTTACCCACAGGTACATGCAGTTTTATTTTTGTAATATCTGAGCCTAAAAATACAGAAGAAAAAGGAGCGCAATTTACTACAGAGGGATCATCCCAGTACACTGTAATATCAGTCAATGCTGTACAATGAGAAAAGGAAGATGTCTGAATAACAGTAACTGAACTTGGAATATTGATGGAAGTTAAGCTAGTGCAATAAGAAAAAGAACTTAACCCAACTTTAACCTTCAATTGCAAATATTCCCAGCTGTACGTAGCTCTATCGTCTCTCGTGGTGGCGGCTGTGTACTACAGATTTTTATTTTTCTATACGGTGTTTTTCTGTAGTTTAATTTGGAATAAATGTCTTGT
>JAVBMQ010000118.1:0-3805 GCA_031552335.1 Bacteroidales bacterium
TTACTTTTTGCATCAAGGCAAAAAGTAAAGAATTATGATATCAATAGAAAATCTAACCGTCTCTTTCGGCGGCTTTAATCTTTTTGACGAGGTCACATTCGTCGTCGACAAAAAAGATAAAATCGCTCTAGTTGGTAAAAACGGAGCTGGAAAGTCTACCATGCTCAAAATCTTCGCCGGCTTACAAGAACCGACCGGAGGTCGTGTGTTCATGCCTAAGGACTTCACTATCGGATACCTGCCGCAACAGATGCTACTGACTGATGCAAGAACGGTCACAGAAGAAGCAGCCCTGGCATTTGCTCATATCCGTCAAATGGAAGCGGAAATAGAGAAAATGAACATCGAATTAGCCAGTCGAACAGATTATGAATCAGAAGATTACCATAAGCTCATAGATCGCATGACTTTACTCAATGAGCAATTTTTGATGCAGGGTGGAACCAACTTTCATGCAGATATTGAAAAAACCTTAACCGGATTAGGCTTTACCAGAGATGATTTCGACCGGCAAACCAATGAATTCAGCGGAGGATGGCGGATGCGTATAGAACTGGCTAAACTTCTATTGAAAAAACCGGATGTTCTATTACTGGATGAGCCAACGAACCACCTGGATATTGAATCTATTCAATGGTTGGAAAACTTTCTGGCAACACAAGCAAATGCTGTGATTTTAGTATCACACGACCGTGCTTTTATTGATAATGTTACCCAACGTACGATTGAGATATCCCTTGGAAAAATATACGACTACCGTGTCAATTATTCCAAATATGTGATTCTGAGAAAAGAACGCAGGGAACAACAACTGCGTGCTTTCGAGAATCAGCAGAAACAAATTCAGGATACCGAAGCTTTTATTGAAAGGTTCAGGTATAAAGCAACCAAATCGGTACAGGTTCAAAGCCGGATCAAACAGTTGGAAAAGTTGGATCGTGTGGAAGTGGATGATGAAGACAATTCTGCCTTAAGATTAAAATTCCCCCCTGCCCCACGTTCCGGTTCTTATCCGGTGATCATGGAAAATGTAGCCAAAAATTATGGTGATCATCTGATATTCAAAAATGTGACTCTTACCATCAACCGTGGGGAAAAAATTGCCTTTGTGGGGAAAAATGGTGAAGGAAAATCCACATTGGTCAAATGCATTATGGAACAAATTCCTTATGATGGAAAATTGCAATTAGGACACAATGTTAAAATCGGATATTTCGCTCAAAACCAAGCGGATTTATTAGATGAAAAACTTACTGTTTTTGAAACAATCGATCACGTTGCTACAGGAGATATCCGAACCAAAATCCGGGATATTTTAGGCGCTTTTATGTTTGGAGGTGAAGCTTCTGATAAAAAAGTTGCTGTCCTTTCCGGAGGAGAAAGAAGTCGCCTGGCCATGATCAGACTACTACTCGAACCGGTTAATTTATTGATTTTAGATGAGCCTACCAATCACCTGGATATGCGTTCCAAAGATGTATTGAAAGAAGCATTACAGGCATTCGACGGAACTGTTATCCTGGTTTCCCATGACAGGGAATTTCTTGGTGGACTGGTGGATAAGATTTACGAATTCGGGAATCAACAGGTAAAAGTACATCTGGGGGGCATCCGGGAATTTCTGGAAAAGAAAAAATTGGAAAATTTACGGGAATTGGAGCGGAACCAGGTAAATAAAACAGCATCAGAAAACCAGGAAAAAGAATCTCCTTCCGACAATAAACTTTCTTATGAAGAAAGAAAAGAACAAGGCCGTATCCGCAAAAAAATAGAAAAAAGCATCGCGGACGCAGAGAAAAAGATCGCAACTTTAGAGACTAAAATTTCCGAACTGGAAGAACAATTAAATACCCCGGAAGGGGCATCCAATACCTCTCTCTACTGGGAACACGAAGAACTTCAAAGAAACCTATCATCAGAAATGGATCTATGGACTGAATTAACTATGCAGTTGGATGAACTACCCGGTTAGAAGGTAAAAATAAAGAAACACATATTCAAGCAGCTTTATTTTTTCATCCAATGATGTTATTTTCAATGCAGGAGTTATATTTGATATTTCATAAAACAGGCTGCTTCATGAATAATGTGAAACAGCCTGTTTCATTATATTTTACAATATCAGTTTTTTGTTGGTTCACTTAGTTTTCGCATAACTTCATCGAGATTAAATGAGGCTGGTTTTTGCCTTGGCGGGAACTCTTTGAAAGAAGACAACCATTGTCCCACATAGGCTGTTGAACCATATATAAGGAATGAGTGTTCTATCATCCAGCGACCATAATCTATGGCCTCCGGACCACGTTCGAAAGGATCTGCCAATAAATCATAAAATTTCACCCCTCTAAGCTTATTGAACGGGTTCAACCAAACATCCAGTCCTGTGCTGTTTTGTTCCATAAACGACATTTTAAAACGTCCGTAACGTAATGCCAGCACATCTCCGTCATCACTCCAATAGATAAACTCATTACGGGGAGATTCTTTGACTTCTCCCTTCAGGTAAGGCATCAGATTGTACCCATCCAAATGCACCTTGAACGTTTTACCGGCTGCAGGATATCCCTTCTTACATTTTTCAACGATATCAGGTTCGCCCGCTGCTGCACAAAATGTAGGAATCAAATCTTCATGTGCACACATACCGTTGATAACAGTTCCCGGTTTGATAGTTCCCGGCCAACGAATTAATGCAGGTACCCGGAATCCTCCTTCCCAGTTAGTCGCTTTTTCTCCACGGAATGGAGTTGTACCTCCATCAGGCCAACTCAATACTTCAGCTCCATTGTCGGATGTATATACAATAATAGTATTATCAGTAATACCCAGTTCGTCCAACTTCTTTAGTAAAACGCCCACGTTATCATCATGTTCTGTCATTCCATCGGCATAAATACCAAGTCCTGTTTTTCCGTCATACTTCGGACTTAGGTGGGTAAACACATGCATACGGGTAGAGTTGTAATAACAAAAGAATGGTTTGCCGGCTTTTGCTTGTCTGTCAATAAAATCTACAGCTGCTACTGTAAACTCATCATCAATTGTTTCCATACGTTTTTTAGTGAGAGGGCCTGTGTCCTCAACCTTACCATCAGCGGTGCTGCGAATTACGCCTCGAGGTCCGAAATTTTTCCGGTAAGCCGGATTTTTCGGATAATCAGGATTCTCAGGTTCCTCTTCTGCATTCAGGTGATATAAATTACCAAAGAATTCATCAAATCCATGCGCTGTCGGTAAGAACTCGTCTTTATCTCCCAAATGGTTCTTTCCAAATTGCCCGGTAGTATATCCCAAGGACTTTAGTAATTCAGCAATGCTCGGGTCTTCCGGCTGTAGCCCTATATCAGATCCAGGCATCCCAACTTTTGTTAATCCTGTACGTATTGGAGATTGTCCGGTAACAAAAGCTGCCCGACCTGCGGTACAACTCTGTTGTCCATACCAATCGGTAAACAGAGCACCTTCGTTTGCCAACCGATCAATGTTAGGAGTTTGATACCCCATCATTCCACGATTATAACAACTTGGATTAAACCAGCCTATATCATCTCCCATGATAACGAGAATATTCGGCTTTCCTGACGAAGCTTTTCTTTGTTGAGCTTCTGCTTTCTGAGGAATAATAGCCCCAACAGCCAGTACTGCACCTACTGCAGCAACCTGGCCACATTTCTTAACAGTTTGTTTCAGATTCATAAAATTTTGATGTTAATAAGTTAAATCTTTTATAGAAATTAAAATTTGGAAGGTTGTAGATATCAAACACACTAAAATCTCCGAACCCGATTTTCGGTGAACCCGTAGG
>JAVBMQ010000153.1:0-7115 GCA_031552335.1 Bacteroidales bacterium
TTAATTTTCTACGAAAAAATAGAGTTAATCCCGTACCGAAAAGCTAATTAGGATTCTCTGATTACTGATTTTCGGAATTAACTGTTTGAGTAAAAGTTGATCAAACAGCCTGATAAGAACCAATAATCTTCTTTGTAAATTATTTAGAATAAATGATTTAATCAGTTTTTGAAAATTTGATTCCATCACTTTAGAAGTGATAAAAAAGCCTTTAAATACCATTATATCATTTTTAAAATTCGCTTTTCGTGTAAACCAATATGTCAAAGAACGACTTTTACAATTGACAATTGATAATTGGCTAATGCCGATCTTCGATTGACAATTGATAATTTTGTCCTGTTTCCGGAATCAACCGGGCTACAAGTGATTATGTTTGAGGCAGGCGGCCCCGCTCCTACGGTTTCCCTCGCATGGGAAATGTCATTTCGGTTCGACGCATAAAAAAAGCGTGTAAACCATGTTTTTACACATATTGGTTTACACGCTTCGAGCAAAAGTATTATTTTGAAATAACTTACATCAACTCTTTATTCATCTTTTATTTGCAATTCGTAATTCAGATTTTTTGTCTCTCCTAATTCAAAATTCCCATATCTTCCAATCTCGCATAGCGACCTTTAATAATTCCTTTTTCATCAATTAAAAAGATAACAGGAGTTCCAAAGACTCCATAGTTTTTGAAATTTTCGCCTTCAAAACCCTTATAATCACAAAGTTTATCCTGCCAGGGCAAATTTTTTGAATGATATTCAAAAACATGTTGGTCAAGATCGGCCGAAACTGATACAATACGGAAATCTTTTTTCTGCAATTCCGGATAATGTTTTTTCATCTCTTCCAATTGGACTTCACAATTGTGGCATCCGGATTCATAAAAAAAGATGACAGAAGGTCTATTGAAAGAAATCTCATTGCTTGCTGAAATTAATGGAGCCGGATGTCCGGGCTTAACTTGCGACAACTGGATCAATTTTTTCAATTTTCCTGCAGGATGAGTGACCCGTCCGGAGACAGCTAAATAATCCACAATCTCTTCCTCTGCTTTCTGCCAGTTGAACTGCTCACACATTGTCATTAAATTACCTGCTAAAGCATTGAATACTTCCTGAGAATCAATTCGTTGAAGTAAACCTATCATGTCTTTTCCGAAATAATCATGGTAACGATTGCCATTTGCATACAATTCCAGACAGGCGTTGATGACTTCAAACCATTGGTTACTGCTGTAAAGAGATTCCATGTTCAAACTGTCACGCAAATAAGCTCTGGTATCCGACCACAAAACCGAATCAGGATTCACCACTAATAAAGCAGCCTTCTTCGATAAGAAATGTCGGATTTCAAGATAACTGGCTGCATAAAGAGGACTATTTTTCAAAGAATCGGCAAAACGAATATTTTCCTGTTGTATACGTTGTTTTTCTGTTTTGTAAACAAAATGAAGAAATTCATTTTCTTTATAGACCTTCACTCCTTCTTCCGTCAGTTGTTGCTTCTGTTCCCGAAGAAACTCTTCCCGGAACCAACGATCTAAAGTTGTATTTTCGATCGAATTCTCAAATATCACATTTTCCATATGAGGATATTCTTCCGGACATCTGATGGTAAACGATTCGTTTCCGGACCAGACAAACTCAAACCACGTATAAGGAGGCATTGACAGCACCATGATCCCCGGAGATAATTTTTCTTTTTCCGAACGGAAAATATACTGTCCCTTACTATCAAACCGGTCATTCACAATTGTATCTGTACTAATTCCTTTCTTTATCAACAAATAGAAAGATTGATTCGCCCGTTCCGGTATATCCAATTGTAAAAAAGGAGAATTGTTACTTTGCAGTCCATTTTTTCCGGCAAATGCAAAAACTGAACACTGAATAAAAACAAACAATACAACAAGGATTTTTTTCATCTTTACTTTATACTTCATATTTTTTATTGATACTGAATTTATGTAAGCCATTTTGAAAATATCCATAACGAAAAATACTCCGCTGTTTAGAAAACAAGACTTTGTGTTTCAAGCGATATGTCTTATGATGCTTGAGTATCCCCAAATACGAATTGATTGAGTTTCGCATATAGAACAAGTCTTTCTTTCCCATTTTGTTATTTTGAATATATTTATCCCAATGTTCCACACAAACATTAAACTTTGCTTTGGTTCTGTTTTTAATGTACGTCCTGTGCGGTTTTACATAGGCCCCTAAAAATGAAACACCTTTAGCATAATGCTGCAAATAGATCTTATGAGGATGAATATCCAAATTACAATATTCCTGAAGATACATCCTCACTTGCTGAAGCACTTTATGCAAAACCTCTTTGTCTCTGTGTACGAATATACAATCATCTACATAACGACCATAAAAATCCATCTTCAGAGTTTCTTTTACATAGTGATCAAAATCGGATAAATAGATATTACTGAACAATTGAGATGTTAGATTTCCAATGGGTAATCCACAACCTTCAGGAGAATGGAACAGGCTTTTAGTTTTCGGCAAATGATCCCAATCCGAGGCTTTTCCTTTAACCACACAAGATTTTGTAGGATCATTGAACAAAACTTTCCGGATCAGATGAAATACCAGATCAAAATCAAAGCAATCATTCCATTGTAAAGTCTGTTCTTCATCATAATAAGAAAACCTGTGCGGCAAAATCATTCTTTCTATTTTTTCATACAACAATTGTCTGTTGATATTCATAAAATAGCCCTGAATATCTATTTTCAGAATGTAACAGTCTTTTGTGTAATTTTCGCTGCAAGTATGCAAAAAAGATTCCAACTGTCTGATCCCGAATAATGTTCCTTTTCCTTTACGACAGCTGTAACTATCTGGAATAAACTGTTGTTCTACCAACGGATTGACATAATTATATATCAAATGATGTATGATCCTGTCCCGAAAATTAGCTGCAAGCACTTCCCTTTTCACCGGATGGGTCACTATAAAACAGATACTGTTGCCTATTTCATACTGCCGGTTGACAATATCCTCATACAATTTAAAAAGATAATGTTCATAATGTATCTCAAACTTGAGCTGATTATAAGTATTACGTTTATTTTTCCGGGCATCATAATATGCCTGAAACAAGTCTGTCAGTAAATCATACTTCTTCATCTTTCTTTTTTTTGTTCCCTGTCCTGAAACCAATCAGCGACAGGGATTTGTGTTAAATTCTGCTACACAGCGAACACTCAGACCGTTGGAGCGGTTGTTGTTGTTCATGTTGCCTGCGTTCACGTTGGTACTACCGAAGTTCATGTTCCAAGCGTTCGTTCCGTTAACTGTACTCGTCCAGTAATAGCCGTTAGAGCCAACGTTAGTAGGAGAGCTACCATCGTTGTTACGGATACCGGCAGCGGGAAGCAGGTTGGGCAGGTACTGATTAACTTTACCCCATTAAAAGAGGTGACCTGCTGAATTTAACCGGCACTCTCCGGAAACACAATTTGCCCTTCCGGACTCTCACCTTCAAATTTCTTCTTCTTCTCCTGGCTGTTAAGCCAGGCATTTAATTGTTTACTTATACTCTCTATCTTTTCATTTGCAGAAACGAATTCTTTCAATCCGATTTGTTTAAGATCTTGTAATAAACGGAGCAACAAACGGGTTATTTCCAGATTTTCTTTTGCTTTCAAAATCAATTCTTTCTTAGACTGACTGCAATTTGCCCTGTATATATTCATTATCAATTGTACGATTTCATTCCTTAAGCCCTCTCCTATTGTAAATCTATAATCCCGTTCCATATTCTTGCTCTGGTTAAACAATTGCAACAATAAATCATAAGAGGTTTTGTAAACGGGAAGATTATCATAAACTGCCATATCAATAAATCATCTTTTGTAATTCAGACAAAAATAACATACATTCCATAGGCGTTGAATTTGCAATGGAAAAAGTCTTCAGACGATGAATGATTTCGGAATAATCTTCCGAGGATGTTGATACTTTTTGCAAAACTCTTTCGGAAACAGATTCTCTCCAGGATTGAAACATCCTCATATTGATCGCTTCCGGAAGTCGGAATATTAATTGCTTATCTCCATCCTGCTTGAGTGCCATGCCTGAGGTTAAATCATTCAATGAATTTTCAGGAAATCCTACACTTACAACATCTTTCGCTAATACTTTTACATATTTCTTTGTTACTTTATACGGTTTTATTTTCGTTACTGCATAGGCGCTTTGTTCATATGCAATCCAAAATACTCCTTCTTTGTAGAATTTTACTTCAAATTCACTTTCGTGCTGTACCTTATCTTATATTTCCATTTTTAATATTGTATTAATTTTATTTCAAATTCTCTATTATGTTGTATTTTCAATTATTTCCATCTCTAATTTTTTTAAAATCGACCGCTCCGCGGTATTAAAAACCCGTGCGCTTTAAATGCGCACGGGAAATAGTCGAATATTTTTAAATAGTCGAATTTTTATTCTGCTACACAGCGAACACTCAGACCGAGGGAGCGGTTGCTGCTGCTCATGTAGCCTGCGTACACGCTGGTACTACCGAAGTACATGTTCCAAGCGTGCGACCCGCTAACTGTACTCGTCCAGTAATAGCCGATAGAGCCAACGTTAGTAGGAGAGCTACCATCGATGCTACGGATACCGGCAGCGGGAAGATACAAGGCTCCGCCTACTTTATAGCCATTACCTGTCCAAACCCATTTATTGGCAATGTTAACTCCGTTAGCCAAATCGTTAGCCCCACTAACATTAGTAGTACCTTCTTTCAAAAGCAACTGCCATTGTTTAAGAGACGGTACTTTCCAGCCGGTAGGACAAGGATCATTAACTCCCTTGGTCATCTTTTCACCCGTAGAACCATCTCCCCACAAAGTATTTTTACTACCTCCGCTACGCCAATCATAAGGAGAAGTAGTATTATTCTTAATAAACTGCGCATGATTAGGAACATCCACCGGAGATAAAGTCGCAGTTACAGAAGAAGTCCGCGATTGATGACCATCTTTCGGACGACCCCATTGATATAAATCACCATTGATAGCGCCACTGCCATAAGCAAAAGGATCTTTATTGGAATCTTCAGCACCCAGGTTGTAACACATAAAGTTCAACCAACCATAAGTCAATCCGTCTGATTTCAAAGTTTTTGCTCCGCAACACCAACAATCCTGTACCAATACTTCCATCGCAACTTTCTTCCTTTGACCGTATGAATCCTCAAATAAAGCATAAACAGTTATTGTTTTCTTTTCTCCACCAGTAAATAAGTTTTTAATATTTGATGCAAACTTCAAAACTCCTTTTTTAGTAGACTGATCGGTAGTCATGCCTTCGGTAATCTGTACCGTATTTTTATCTTCTACAAAAAACTGCAGATTATAACATGCGGCTGTCGTCGTTAATGTATAAGTAAATTCATAGCCACTAGTAAATGAATTAGAACGTTCACTCAAATTACCACAAGTTGTTCCTCCGTCAGATTTAAAAACATCATAACAGAAATTACCGCCCAGACTGTACTCTCCTGTTACAGTAGGAACTGTAGTATAATCTTCCGGATCAACTGCCGGACAATTATTCACAGTTACATACACAACAGAAGAAGAGTTATCTTTAGTTATAACCACAACTCCGGAAGCCGTAAAAGTAATACTGGATCCGGAAACAGCAGCTGCACCACCCGGAGCTACAGCTCCAAATGAATAACCCTCTTTAAGAGTTAATGTAACTTCAGGCTCGGGACAAGCTTTTGCATACGGATCTCCAACAAGCCCACTACCAGTAACACCAGTAGCTGTAGTCAGCCAATCTGTAGGAGCTCCATCCAAAGCTGTAGCACCTGAACCTCCGCCACTTATACCTCCGGAAACCATTTTCCATTTTCCATCCAGACTCTGATCATCAACTACCCAAACATAAACACCTTTAGAAATAGCTGTACCAATGTTGTAAACCATCATACCTGGAGTAGATTCTCCGGAAACCGGTCCCCACTCACCTGCTGAAACTAATTCCACTTTCGGCAACAACAATCCACGGGTACTGTTAGATTGCAAGTCCAGAACAGCACCGGCATGTGGCACAGGATCTGATCCTGCCGGCCCGATAGCCACCTGAGCATTCATACTCGCCGCACTACAAATAAACAGTGCAAGCATCCAATAAATCATTTTTTTCATCTTGATCATAATTAATAATTAATAATTAAAACTAACAGTTGAATTTATCTGTCTTTTCTTTTTTAGTGTTTCCGGTTTGTTTTCCTTTTCAGGAAAATTTTCAGGGAAAACGGAAAAGTAAATCCAAGCTTTTTAGTTTTTTATTCTCAAGATAAATTTCTCTCTTCCGGCCCCTTACAATTAGATTTTGCATTTCTGTCACTTACAAAGTGACGGAAAAATGCCGTTTCAGGCCTCCTGGCACAGATCTTGTGCCGGGAATCCTGAAATATCATCCCATAACGCATTGGTTATCAGGATGTTTATTGAAAAGTTTACTAAAACGGGTATTTTTCTCCTGTAAAAACAGGAGCTAATCCCGTACCGAAAAGCAAGTTATGATTTTAAGATCATTAGATTTTAAAGAATAATGTTTATCAAAAAGTTTTTCAAGAGTTATTTTTCATGCCAATAAATATTCTTCTAAAATCCCGATAATTAGTATTTTGTATTTAATGACAAAATTTACCACTCTCACTTTGTAAGCGACGGAAAAAATAATTATCTTTTTTTCTTGCTTTTCGTGTAAACCAATATGTCAAAGAACTCCCTATGCCACAGCAAATTACAAATTCGCATCAGACATTTTTGTCCGGAATTTTCAAATCAATGTTACTCCGGGAAAGAGTCATGTTTTACAACTCTTTAATTTAACATTTCTTTAAGATCACTTACCGTTTATTCCAGGCTGTCAAGTAGCGTTCTGCTACCAGCACATAATCATGGTGATCTTCTATATATTTCCGGTTCCGGTAACCCCAATCTTCCAATTGGTTCCGGTTATCCAGTAATTTCTCCAATTGTTCGCGAACCTGTGCCTTATCCGGACGTACATTCACTACCGGATGATTCTCTTTTTCTCCAACCAAATGATAGTGACAAGCTTCCCCGCCGGACAGCA
>JAVBMQ010000219.1:0-5578 GCA_031552335.1 Bacteroidales bacterium
ATTGTTATGGAACGGACAAACCTCAGAAGGTTGGAGGGGGGCGCGTTTAACAAATTTTCCAACGAAAGGATGGGCAATTGAAGAGGGTGTGCTGAAAGTAAAAAAGGCAGATGGAGGAGAGTCTGCCAATGGTGGAGATATTGTTACAACAAAAAAATATAAAAACTTTGAACTGTCGGTCGATTTCAAGATAACTCCGGGCGCTAACAGTGGTATCAAATATTTTGTGGACACCGAATTGAATAAAGGGGAAGGTTCTTCTATCGGTTGTGAATTTCAGATATTGGATGATGATCAGCATCCTGATGCTAAATTAGGTGTTGCCGGCAACCGCAAATGTGCTTCGTTGTATGACCTGATACCTGCACCGAAGGACAAGTCAATGAAGAAAGATTCCTGGAATACTGCACTTGTTATTGTTAAAGGTAATCATGTCGAACATTGGTTGAATGGTGTGAAAATATTGGAATATGAACGATCCAACCAGATGTGGAGAGCTTTGGTGGCTTACAGTAAATATAAAGACTGGCCTGCTTTCGGAGAAGCGGTTGAAGGAAATATCCTGCTCCAGGATCATGGCGATGAGGTTTGGTTCCGGAATGTCAAAATTAAAGAACTATTTCGTTAAGCATTAATCAAAGGATATTTAATCCGTCTTATCCTTTCTTTTTGGTTAAAAATTCAGTCGGACTTTCATTAAAATATTCTTTGAAACACTTTGTAAAATAGGAAGGAGAAGAAAAACCGGTGTCATAGGCAATTTCAGATATTGTTTTTTCGGAACCTATAAGTAGTTTTTCTGCTTCTTTCAGGCGAATGATACGGACTAATTCGTTAGGTGCATAGTTTGTGAGCGATTTGATTTTGCGGAAAAGCTGGATGCGTGAAAGTCCTATGTTTTTACCTATTTCGTCTACATTCAGATCGCTGTCTGTAAGATTCTCTTCTACAATCTTACGGAATTTTTCGATAAATGTTTTGTCTAATTCCGTAATGGTTTCTTTAGCGTCTCCAAATGTCAGGTTTTGTTGGAAATGCTCTTTTAGTTTTTTCCGGTTTTCTATCATCTTCCGGATACGAATTTTGAGCAGCCTCTCGTTGAATGGTTTGGGAATATAGGCATCAGCACCGCTTTCGAATCCGATAGCCCGTTGTTCGTCAAGCGTACAAGCTGTTAATAAAATGACCGGAATATGGCTTGTTGATAAATTTTCTTTTAATTGTTTACATAGTTCAAAGCCGTCCATTATATCCATTATGATATCACTGATGATAAGTTCGGGTACATACATCATCGCTTTCTGCAAACCTTTCTGTCCGTTTTCCGCCTCAATAATGTCATAATCTTCTATCAAGAGCATTTTGGTGTACATACGCACATCGTCGTTATCTTCTACTATCAGGATAAGTGGTTTGTCAGATCTTTCTTTCGGTTTTTCTTCTGTTTCGGTAATGATTACTGATTCCAGAGTTTGTAATTCATTTTTAATTTCGGGACTAATATTCAGTGCCGGATATTTTTCTTCGATTTTCATTCCTTTTTGTTTGAAGGGAAGAGTAACCGTGAAAATACTTCCTTTTCCTACTTCACTTTCAACAGTAATAGTTCCGTTATGAAGCTCAATAAGTATTTTTGTTAATGCAAGACCGATTCCGGAACCTGTTGTTGTTTCATCTGCTTTGTAGAATCGTTCAAATATACGTTGGATATGTTCCTGGGAAATCCCGGATCCTGTATCGGCGACAGTAATCCGGACACTCTCTTCATCTTCCGTTATTATTTTTTTTACTTCAACAGAAATTTTTCCATTTTCCGGTGTATGCTTGAATGCATTCGACAGAAGATTGTAGAAAATCATTTCTATTTTTTCAGAATCGAACCAAAGCATAAAATCATCATTGGAAGCTTTGAAGGATAAGTGCAGGTGTTTTCGGACTGCCAAATCGCGGAATGAATCGATTATTTCATACATGAATGATTTAAAATTTCCAAAACTGAAGAAAAGCTGCATCTTGCCGTTTTCCACTTTTCGGAAATCGATAATCTGTTCGATGAGGCGTTGCAAGATACCTACATTTTTCCGTATCAAAAGAACCATTTGTTTTCCACATTGGCTCAGATTTTCTTTTTCATACAAGTTATTCAAAGGTCCGGAGATTAAAGTTAAAGGCGTCCGGAATTCATGTGAAATATTTGTGAAGAAAACGAGTTTAGCCTGTGTAGCTTCTTCCAGATTTTTTGAAAGGCTAATCAACTGGTCCCGCTGTCCTGACAATTTTTCTTTTTGCTTGTTTATTGCCAGATTTTGCTCTTCAAGTAGTTTATTGGTATCATTTGATTTGTGGTATGCCCGGATCAATAAAACTAATAAAATAAGAATTAATACAAGAACAGCTAACGAACCAAACAAAAGCAAACGTTGAGTTGCATACTGTGAAATGTTATCATCCAGGATTTTATTTAACTGCATCAGACTGTTTTGGTGGGCCTCAATTTGATCGGTCTGTAGTTTTAATACACGGGCATTTGTTTTATCTACAACAGCGGTGTACAGGATGTTATTCCGACTATAAGAATCTCCGTTCAGTATCCGTACGGCAGTTTGTATTACCCGTTCGCCACCTGTGGGATAAAAAAATGTAGCATCTATGATATCATCCAGCACCATTTGAATTCCTCCATTCGGACTGAAAAGTGCATCGATTCCTATAATATCAGGACGTTCAAGTCCGGATTCTTTATAAGCTTCATATGCGCCCAGGGCCATCTGGTCATTGTGGGCGAAAATCAGGTTTATAGGTTTCCGTTCTGAAATAAATTGTTTGGTATTTTCTTTAGCAATATTGCGGAACCATTCGCCATCGGTAGAAGAAATGATTTCAATGTCCGGATATAGATTGATAATGCTCATAAAACCATTGTGTCGTTCTGTGGCAGGAGTAGATCCGGTTAATCCCTGTATCTCAAAGATCTTTCCTTTTCCCTTCAAACGTTTGGCAACATATATTCCCACATCCCGTCCAATCTGATAGTTATCTGCTCCAACAAAAGCCGTATAGTTTTTTGACGCAATTTTTCGATCGGCAAGAATAACCGGGATACCGGCATTCATAGCTTTTTCGACCACAGCTGTTAATGGAACAGCTTCATTGGGAGCCAAAACAATCAAATCAACTTTGTCTTCTATAAATTGTTTAATGTCAAGTATTTGCTGTTTTGTGTTGTCTTTTACACTTTTGATGTGCACTTCAATTTCCGGATGGAATGATGCTTCCTGTAATACTTCATTGTTCATTGCTGTGCGCCAATCGTCTTCACTACATTGTGAGAATGCAATGATTTTCTTGTCTGGCTTGGGATTGCATGAGAAAAAAAGAAAAGACAAAAAAGACAAAAAAGAAATGCTAAACATGTGTTTCATGATACCGTGGTTTTCGTTGTGACAAAAATACGATTGAAAAATACATTTGCCAACTACTGTGTGTTTAAATCTTTTCCAATTGATTGTTGATCGGGATTATTCTATGGATGTTTATTTGAATAAGCAGGCATTGCTCCGTGTTGTGTACATACATAAGCAGAAACATCTACTGCTAATTGGTGTGCATCGGAAATGCTTTTCCCGGAAAGTAGTCCGCAGACAAATCCGGCGGTAAACGAATCTCCGGCTCCTACGGTATCTGCAACTTTTACGGTTGGAGTAGGTTTGAACGAAGTCTGATCCGGTGTAATCACATAACTTCCGTTTGTTCCTTTGGTAAGTACCAGCATATTTAAATGGTAATTTTTAAGAAGAAGCGTACAGACCTCCAATTCGTTTTTTGTTTCCCAATGAAGTAGTTTGCTCATTATTAACACCTCATCATCATTGATTTTCAAGATATTTGACCGGTTCAATGATTCTTCGATCACTTCCAATGAATAAAAGTGTTGTCTAAGGTTGATATCAAATATTTTCAAGGCATTATCCGGAACATCGTCAAGAAATTGATTGATTGTTTCTCTGGAAATTCTACTGCGTTGAGCCAGCGAACCAAAGCAAACTGCTTTTGTGTGATGTGCCAAATTTTCAGTTTCAGATGTAAAAGGAATATTATCCCAGGCTACATTTTCGCAGATCTCGTATTTCGGGATACCTTTCTCGTCTAAAGTTACCTGAACGGTTCCTGTGGGGTATGGAACAGTAGCAATCAAATGATTTAATTGCTTTTCTTCCAGACTATGGATTATTTCCTGGCCTAATTCATCATCACCTATAGCACTCAGGGCATAACCTTCCAGTCCTAATTGAGATACATGGTAAGCAAAGTTGGCCGGAGCGCCTCCTAAAATTTTCCTTTCCGGGAATACATCCCAAAGGATTTCTCCCAACCCTACTATGATGTTGTTTTTCATATGCGTAAAATAATTGACAATTAATAATAGCTATTTTTTAAGTTTAAAAGAGAAAAATGTCAGATAAGCGACTCCAATACTAATAATGATGACTGCTCCCAGTTGAGAATGCATAACATCAGATAATAGTCCCATAAAAAAAGGAAAAATGGTTCCACCGAAAAGTCCCATGATCATCAGCCCAGATACTTCATTCTTTTTATCAGGTTTGTAAAGCATCGCCTGGGAAAGAATGATGGGGAAGATATTTGAATTTCCGAATCCGACCAGGGCTATTGCGATGTATACCATTGTCAGACTGTCGGCAACGAATAGACCTGTCATTGAAAGTATCATGGTTGCAACACTGACAATAAAGAATTTTTTCGCTGAGAAACGGGCTAAGATAAATGTTCCGCTGAAACATCCGATAGTACGGAACAGAAAATATAAGCTGGTAGCAAATCCTGCATCAGCAAGTGACATGTGAAGGCGTTCCATCAGAATTTTCGGAGCTGTTACGTTTACACCCACATCAATGCCAACATGGCACATGATACCGAGAAATGAGAGAAGAATAATCTTATCTCCCAGCAATGCAAAACATTGAGCAAATGTTGACGAATTTTTATTTTCTGCATCATCTTCTTTTATATTTGTAAGGCCCAGCCAAAGTGTAGCAAGTATTGCTATTGACATGAACATTGGATATAAATACTTCCAATCGCCCAGTAAGAAGGCGGCCCGGGCAGCAAGTATCGGCGCTATGAAGGAAGCAATGGCTTTTACAAATTGTCCGAATGTAAGCGAACTGGCCAGTTTATCACCTTTAACAATATTGGATAATAGCGGATTAATTGAAACCTGCATGAGTGTATTCCCAATTCCCAGAAGAGAAAACGAAATCAACATAGAAACAAATGAATAATTAAGCAGCGGAAGTAATAGCGAGATGACGGTTACGATCAAGCTCAATACAACTGTTTTACGGCGTCCGATGCGATTCATTAATATTCCCGTAGGAACGGAAAAAATCAGGAACCAGAAAAATACCATCGAAGGAAATAAATTTGCCAGGGTATCACTAAGTTCAAAATCTACTTTTACATAATTAGTGGCAATCCCAACCATGTCGACAAATCCCATGCAAAAAAATGCAAACATTACCGGGATTAACTTTTTCATGTTACTTTCTTTCAGGAT
>JAVBMQ010000227.1:0-19529 GCA_031552335.1 Bacteroidales bacterium
TAAAAGGTTCCTTTAACTCACATTGATAGTCGGTTGTTGAAAATGTCGGGTGGGTTTGCCGCAACCTAATCATAGCAGAGAAGACATCGAATAGCGCTTTCCGGTTGGGATCATCATAATACTCCCATCGGATAGGTTTCATCTCTAACCGGCCTTCTTCAGCGCTTGATCCCAGGAAATAATCATACCCAAGTTCGCCGAATTGCCAGATCATTTTGGGGCCGGGAATAGAAAACAAGATAACTGCAGCAGCTTCGGTACGTTTTAATCCTGTATTCAAGTTTTTTACGCTGTAACTCAGATATTCTTTTCCATATTTTTCGTTCTTATACATCAGTCTTTCCTCATCATGACTTTCCATATAAGCAACCAGATTTGCTTTACTCCAACCTCTTTCCACATAAGAGCCCCAGGATATATCTGAATTCCAGCTTCCATCTGTATTTTTTTGTGTCCATCCCATAGTCGCTTCATTCATTCTGTAGTTCAGATTACCCCAAAGCATAATTCCGTAATCCGATAATACTTTTTCTTCCTGGTTGTCGGTCAGATGTTCAAAAATGACAATTGCATCAGATTTACGTTTCCATATTTCGGAAGTCATTCTTTTCAATATATTAATCCGTGACTCATCATATGCCCAGCCATCTCCCGATTTATTAGTGAATCCTTTGGTAAAATCAAAACGGTAACCATCTATTTTGTAATGCTTCATCCAATAGGAACAAACGCTGTCCACAAATTGTTGGGTGTATTTGCTTTCATGGTTAAAGTCATATCCCCAATAATAGCTTGAATTGGGAGAACTTATATTATAATACGGATTATTGGAAATTAATTTGCCGTTTCCATCCTGATACATTCTGACCAATGGACATTGTCCGTAACTATGATTCAATACCATATCCATGATTACTGCAATATGATTGACATGACATGCATCGATAAATGCCTTGTAATCATTGGGGGTTCCATATGCCTTGTCGGTTGCAAAATAGAAAGAAGGATTATATCCCCAACTGTTGTTCCCTTCAAATTCATTGAAAGGCATTAATTCGATAGCATTGACACCAAGTGATTTGAGATATGGAATTTTCTCTTTCACTGCATTGATACTTCTTTGTTCTGTGAAGTCTCTTATCAATAGTTCATAGATAACGAGATTTTCTTTTTCTCCAGGAGTATAATTATTTATTTGCCATTGGTAATCTTCCTCTTTGGTGCTTACTACCATTGCTATTCCTGTTGTTTTTCCGGAAGGATATCTTGGTATATCCGGATATATGTCATTTGATATTTGTGAGTCAAATTGCGGATCTGAAATTTTAGTGGCATAAGGATCTGCTACCAGTATACGATCGTCGATCAGGTACTGGCATATATATTCTTTATTTTTGTCAAGGTTTCCGATTTTAATTTGGAAGCGGTCTTCTATTTTTGTCATTTTATACTCCCCGGAAGCTTGCCAATTATTGAATGCTCCTATGAGATATACACTTTCCTTTTGGGGCGCAAATAAAACAAAAGCCAATGAGTCATCACTTATACGGGTAATGCCGTCTCTGTATTGAATTTTTGCTGCTTGTTCTTCATTGTTGTCAGGAGTGTCAACCGGATCGTCTTCAGAACAGGAACATTGCACTGTTAGCAGAAGAAGGCAAAAGATAATTGACAATTGATAATTAAAAGATAATTGACAATAAATAATTGACAATGGAAATGGTTTCTTGTTTTGTTTATGGATACGCTTCATGTGGGATTGTTTTTTATGCTACTATTTGAATTCCAGAATCAGAACTTCACGGATATTAAGTTCCAGTACGGATTTACTTAAATCAATCATTTTCCCGGAAATGATATCTTTTGCATGCATTCCGGATAGTACTTCTTTATATCTGTTTAATTCGATATTTTTTATTTCGTTGGTACCATTCATAAATACTACAACAGATTGATTGTTGTATTTACGTTCATACACATATACTCCATTTTGTGTAGGAGTAAAATGTTTTAATGAGCCTTTCTCGATTATTTCATTTCCTTTTCTCCAATGTAACAACTTTTGTATATAATTGAAAGCCTCATTTTGCTGTTGTGTTCTCCCTGAAGTCAGAAAGGCATTAGGTTTGTCGCCTGTCCACCCCCCGGGAAAGTCTTCACGTAGTTTCCCGTCGCCATTTGCTTTATCTGCAGCCATCAAGATCTCAGTTCCATAGTAAATTTGCGGAATACCGCGGGTTGTGAGTAAGAAAGCCACCGCTTGTTTGTATTTGGGCAAATCGGAAATCTTGGCTTCTGTGTGGAAAAAACGCGAAAGGTCATGATTATCAAGGAAAATCAGCAGATTCATCGGATCCGGGAAGATGATGTCTTCGGACAGGATTTCGTAGATACGTGTCAATCCCTTTTCCCCATCTGTATTTTCATCAAACGCCCGTTCCATGGCAAATGTCAGCGGAAAATCCATTACAGTACGAAGGTTTGAATTTTTTGGAGATGCAATTTTACTGTCTTTCTGCCAATAGGAAATTCCTGTATTATGAGTATACCATGTTTCTCCAACGATGTTAAAGTCAGGGTATTCCTCCATTATTTCCTTACACCAATGTGACATCATATCGAAATCGGCGAAAGGATGGGTATCCTGACGGATTCCGTCAATTCCTGCAAATTCGATCCACCAGATACTGTTTTGTATCAGGTAGCGGGCCACATGTGGGTTTCTTTGATTCAGGTCGGGCATTGACTCAACAAACCATCCGTCAATTGCAAGCTTTTTATCAAAGGTTGATGCATGTGGGTCGAACTGAGTACCTGTCTTGAAAGATGTTTGAACATATTTGTCCGGATAATTAAACCAATCATATGAAGGTTTGTCGGTAAAAAAATAATGCTCACTACCGCAGTGGTTAAAAACCATATCCATGACAACTTTAAGCCCTTTGTTATGAGCATCTTCCACTAAAGAGGCAAATTCCTCATTACTACCCAGACGAGGGTCTGTCTTATAATAATCGGTAGTAGCATAGCCATGATAGGAGCCGTTTTTCATATCATTTTCGAGTACAGGATTCAACCATATGGCAGTAACTCCCAGATTCTGAATGTAATCCAGATGGTCGGCAATACCCTTAAAGTCTCCTCCATGCCGGGCAGACGGATCATTCCGGTCGACCGTTGATTCCCTCATTCCTTTCACGATATCGTTAGAAGGATCTCCGTTGGCAAAACGGTCAGGCATCATCAGGTATAATACATCTCCGGAATGGAAACCCTTTCTCCGGGAAGAGTTTTGTTTACGTTCTTTCAGTTCGTAAGGAATGGTTTTCTGTTTTTTCCCTTGTTCAAGTATGATATCAAATTTCTCAGGAATTGCCTCCGACACATCTAAGTATAGCAGTAAATAATTATTGCTTTCCATACGTACACACTCTTTCAATTTCACTGATTTCGCTGTAATACGGACCTGGCTGCCGGCTACATTACCTGCATAAACTAATACCTGCAATTCCGGATTTTTCATATCAACCCACCAGGAAGCAGGTTCTATACGCTCCGCAATATTGGCCGGTAGCCCTGTACTGCAGAATGAAAACCAAAAGAAGATATATATTAATTTTAATTTCATATACTAACATTGCTTTATTAATTACGAATTACGAATTTTGAATTATGAATTTTGAATTACGAATAGACTGGCGCCAGCCTTGAAAACCTAAATTCAATTAATATTCACCTCTTCAATCTTAATTCAAAATTCATAATTCAAAATTCATAATTCAAAATTCAAAATTCATAATTCGTAATTCGTAATTCAAAAATCATTCTATCGTTCCTGTCCCTGCATTGAAGTCAAGAGTAATAACTTTTCCTGCTTCAACACTGACACGTTCCTGATCATCTCCGTTTCCACGATATACAATTTGACCGTTGAGGAGGATGAATTCCTGTTTCCACCATTCGTTTCCTATAGGAGAAATAGAAGAGTTGGCATACATACGTAATTCACCGGAGGAAGAAGTGGTGATTTTCATTAATTTTCCACTGACAATAAACGGGTAAGCGCCAACATCCCATCCTCCGAAGCAGTCGCCCATTCCATATACCTGGGCCGGTTCTATCGAGATTTTACCTTTTTTCATATCCATATAAACAATATACATACCATCTTCGCCGACGTAAGCATTACTTCCATCATCAGTATAGCCGATTTCTTCATCCAATTTGTAGAAATCTCCGTTCCATGCCTTTTGTGCACACCATTTGAATCCTTTTCCTGCGGAGATGTAGCGGACACACCAGAAGTTTCCTTCAAAACCCCAGGTTGGAGTCATTGTAACAACTCCAGGGCTATTCCAATCCCAAGCTCCGAATTCCTCTCCAATCATATACATTGTTTCGGGATATGCCGGAGCTTCATAGTAGGCCAGTACATCGAATGCTATGGAGTTGGAGAAAACGCTATCAGTAGGATTCGTTACTTTGTTGTCTGCTAATGCTGCAGTAGCGATTATGCGCATATTAAAGTTCAACTGTCTCATTTCTTTTGTTATTTCGTCATAAGCATTGAAATTATTGATGGCCCAGTCGCTTAAATCTTTTCCTGATAGTGCTTTGGAATAAATACTGTTTCCAAGCGACAATCTCATTCCGGTTTCGAATGACTCCAAAGTGTCTATTTGTAAAATATATTCAATGACGACATCTTTTCCGAAGTATGATCTTGACCAATTCAGAACAACCGGATAAATATCATAGTTGTCTCCGGTCACTTCAACATAGCTACTTCCTTGCATGCTTAATGAAGGTGCGGTTTCTTGCCCGGAAGGCACAACATACATTCTTTCTTCGTCTTTTTCACAAGCTGTGAACACAAATAATAGTAATGAAGAGAATACAAACAATAATATATGAATCTTTTTCATGATGATGTTATTTAAGATATTAATAATTAGGATTTTGTTTTAAGTTAGGGTTGGCCATGATATCTGTAGACGGTATAGGATACAGATTATATTTCTCGGCAACGGCTCGTCCTTCTTTAGCTCCACCCTTCCATGCCCATATATAATCGGAAGTAGTAAACATATTGAAACGGATCAGGTCTGTGCGGCGTTGACATTCCCAATATAATTCCCGGCTTCTTTCGTTTAATATCTCGTCTAAAGAAACATATCCGAAGTCATCGTAATTATGGTTTGCATTTCCGAACGCTCTTTCCCGTAGTTTATTCATATAACCTAAGGCATTGCTGTCTGAACCACCTGTTCCTCCTCGTTTAATGGCTTCGGCGTAAATCAAATACATTTCCGGTAGCCGGAACAAAGGATAATCATTGTCGGCATGTTCAGTATCCGAGCCATTAGTCCCGGAAGAAGTGATATTACGGTACTTATAAGTAGCCAATCCCTGACGGAAATCGCCGGCATCTTCGATGTCCTCTGTTTCTCCAACAAAAAGGAAACGTTTATCGTTTTCTTTATCAAACCTTGCAGTCAGGCCCTTTCTTGCACGAACTCCACCCCATCCCGGATTCGTTGTAATACCGTAATTCAGATTATAGTCGGTCTGTAATCCGGCATTAAATGCACAATTAATAAGAAAAGTCATTCCCGAAAAACTTTTTGTTCGTATACCATCATAATTGATAGAAAGGATAACCTCATTATTATTTAAATGATTATCGGCGAGAAACAGATATTCGTATGTATCTTTCAGAGAATAGCCGGCATCAATAACTTTTTGTGAATAAGTGATGGCTTCAGTATATTTCCGTTCTCCGCTATAGACTTCCGCATTCAGGTATAATCTGGCAAGCAATGCCCAGGCAGCAGATTTATCAGCTCGTCCGTATTCATTTTGCCTGGCGTCGATCAACAGATTCTGAATGTCAAGCAATTCATTCTCCACATACTTAAACAGGTCTTTCCTATTGATTTGTTGTGGTAAAACATCCAATGGAGTATTTTCGTCCGCAAAAGGAGGATTTCCAAAGATGTCCATCAATACCCAATAGGCAAGAGCCCTCAGAAAACGTGCTTCAGCATTGAAATGTCGGATCTCTTTGATTTGATCTTCTGTAAATCCTTTTTCAGAGGTTGTTGCAGGATCTGAGTTCCTGATAAAATCGTTTGCATACATGACAATCATAATGCAACGATTGTAAAAGCCTCTTGTAAATGGATTTTCGGAAGAAAAATTGATGTAATTCAATCCGGCTATCCCATCGTCGTTCCAGATACACATAGCCTCATCGGTCGGAAGTTCCTGATGATTGAAGAAACTACGGAGGAATCCGGCATAGTTACCTTCATCCAGTCCTACGATATCAGGATCTCCGGCAGGACCTCTGTTTCCGGTGAGTGTATAGGATCCGTACACTTTGGCAACGGCTTCTTTGTAGCCGGCAAACGTGCTATACACTTCATCTCCTGTACTGTTGTTTACAGGGAAGCGGTCTAAATCGTCTACACAAGACGTACATATAAAGACCGACAATATGGTGTAAATAATATTTTTTTTCATGATTATATTGATTAAATATTTAGAAATCAAGAGTTAATCCCAAAATGAATGTCCTGGGGTTCGGATAGAAATTGTTGTCGATTCCTCCCGGTATTTCAGGATCAATTCCATCGTATTTAGTAACAGTAAATACATTCTGAACTGTGAAACTGGCTTTCAGGACTCCGGTTTTAGAAATATTCCCAAAATCATGAGACAGCGTAATATAATCCATTTTCAGGAAAGAAGCATTCTGTATATACAAATCAGAGAAGAGTTGGCGGTTGTAAAATTCGGTGTTTTTGATATCTCTGACAGTATTCATCAGATAGTCGCTGGGGTTGAGTACCTGTGAGAAGTTTCCGGCATCAGAATAAATATTGTTATAAGCATAATTTCCTATGTTGGCTCTCATTGAGGTGCTCGCGGTCCAACGTTTATAAGAAAAGTTTGTATTGAATCCCATGAATACATCCGGATCCGGTTTTTTGTATTGATATCTGTCTCCCTCATTGATAACATCATCCCCATTAAGATCAGCATAGCCACCTTCAACAGGCATATTGTTCTCGAAATAAAGTTGCTTGTATACATAGAATGAATTGGGAGCATAACCTACGGATTGGATTTGGATGGTTGAACCGGTACCTCCGGATATTCCTCCTACCTGAGTTCCTGCATAGCTCATCATTCCATCATTCAAAGACAATTCATCAATTTTGGTTTTATTGTAGGTGATGTTGAACCCCAGTTCCCAATAAATATCTTTTGATGTAATGGGAATCCAATTGATGTTTGCTTCAATACCACTGTTATGAAGACGACCTATGTTTTTTACAATTTGGTTTGTATAACCTGCTCCCATGGGGACAGGAATATTGTTTAGCAAGTCTTTGGTTTTTTTGTAGTAAACATCAACACTTCCATATAAACGGTTATTGAGAAAGCCGTAATCCAGTCCGATATTGTAAGTCTCTGTTTGTTCCCATTTACGGTCTTTATCATAACCGTTAGGGCGCCATGTATGATAAAACTGGTCTCCGAATTGTATCAAAGCTGTTCCTTCACTATATGAATAGGTTGGAATGTAATCATAATTCCCGATTCCATCCTGTTGTCCTGTTGTTCCGAAACCTAAGCGCAGTTTGAGACTGGAGAGCGGTTTGATTCCCTTCATAAAAGATTCTTCATTCACCCTCCATGCAAGAGCAACAGAAGGGAATGTTCCCCAACGATTAGATTGACTGAAACGGGAAGAGGCATCCCGGCGAATGGTTGCAGTAAGCAAATAACGATCCAACAATGTATAATTCAAACGACCAAAATAAGATAATAAAGTGTTTTGGTCTATATTTTCATTGAAAGTAGGTGTTTCAAGCACTTTTCCCGTATAAGTTGTCCTCGGAAAATTTTTGGCGGTAGTTTTCCAGTCCTGATAAGTGTAACCGATCATTGCATCTATGCGACTATTGATGTCTTCAAAATATTTATTATAGTTTAAATAAAACTCGAAAAGCAGATTTCGTTTTTGTTGATCATAGCTTGACCGTTCACCGCCTTCACCTTCACCCCCTTGTGAAAATGTTTGTGGCGCCCATTGTGGAACTACAACATTGCCTTTACCTTGGGAAACATCATATCCCAGATTCAAGTTTGCTTTTAAATCGGGAAGAAAGTGAAATTTATAATCAAATTGTGCATTTCCGAGACTTCGATAAACGTTTGACTGGTCATCCCGGCTCATTAGCAAAGCCACCGGATTTACCGTTGCCAGAGGATTCAGGTTCCCTTTGTCGTCCAGCCAGCTCCAATAACCATTGAACTGCTCAAAACCATCAGCTTTCACGGGTTTGGTGGGGTCCATACGTAAAGCAGCGCCGATAGCGGCATCATTTCCAAATTGATGATGTTCTCCGGTAGCTTTGAAATTCAGGTTTATCATCAAATGCTTATCAAAAAGAGAGGGCGACAGGTTCATTGAAACCGTGGCTCGTTGTAAATTATCGGTTTTCAATATACCGTCCTGGTTTAGATAACCCATAGATACACGGTATGGAATAATCTTATCTCCTCCGCTGATACTTATATTATTGTCAGTAGTAAATGCTGTGTGGAATATTTCATCCTGCCAATCAGTGTCAGCATCATCCAACCAGTTAATATACTTTTGAGAAGACAAAGGGTAATTTCTAATGACTTGCCGGTATTCATCAGCCGACATTACATCTACTTTGCGAGCTACAGTTGCAATAGAATTTTGACTAGAAATACTTACATTCTGTTTGTTGCTTTCTACTCCCTTTTTTGTTGTGATAATGACTACTCCATTCGAGGCGCGAGATCCGTAAATAGCCGTTGCCGATGCGTCTTTTAATATATTCATGGATTCAATATCATTGGGGTTGATAGTTGACAATGGGTTTGCAGCTCCCGATATGTCTCCATTATCAATAGGCATACCGTCAATCACAATCAATGGGTCATTACTTGCATTCAGAGATGCTCCTCCACGGATTCTTATGCGTGCGCCGGATCCGGCTCTTCCTCCGTTGGGAGTAATTTGAACTCCGGCTACTTTTCCTGTAAGTAATTGAGAAGGAGATGTCATCACTCCCTGACTGAATTCTTTTTCTCCAATAGCGGAGATCGAACCAGTGAGGTCATTCTTCTTCACACTGCCATAACCGATGACTACAAATTCTTCAAGTAGTTGAACATCTTCTTTCATTACAATCTGGAATTTTACCTGTTTGCCAACAGGAATTTCTTGAGTATTGTAACCCAGATAAGAAACAACAAGAGTTGCATTTTCAGGGGCGTAAAGCATGAAATGCCCGTCCAGATCAGTAACAGTACCGTTGCTGGTTCCTTTTAGAATAATAGAAGCTCCGGTAATAGGTCCATTATTTTGATCAAGAACATTTCCAGAGATTTGCAGGTCTTGAGCATAAAGGCTCGCACATATCAACATACCCATCAGCATGCTGAAGATACGTTGACAATTTTTTAGAATGGTTTTTTTCCTTTTCTTCATGATATCACACTATTAATTATAATGGTTAATACTAAACTTCTATGGGCAGGTAAAGTATAAGGGTGATGGCAGATTTAATATTTTGACAAATATACGCTTACAATATATATTCAATACTTTTGTCAAGTAAAAATCTAAGAACTAAATCGAATTAATATTTTGATTTTCAGTGTGTTATTGGTTGTTGAGGGTAGCAATAATCTAAATGGAATATATACCTATTTTTTTAACTCTTTCTTCAAAATCTTCTTTATACAAAGACTTACTCCTTAATTTGGAACGATAGGTGTATACAGTTGTGATCGAATAACGTAAAAAACTGGCAATCTTGATACTGTCCTGGATTCCTAATCTTACAAGAGCATAAATCCGTAATTCCGGCGTAAGTAGCTCATCTTGTTTAGGGGTTTGTTTTTCTCCATCCGGAAATAATTCATTAAACTCTTTGATAAAAGAAGGATATATGTGCAGGAAGGTTTCATCAAAATTATGATAAAAATTACTTAACTCATCATCAATGAATTGAGATGATTTGAGTGCTGTATACAAGGCTTCAATTTTTCCCGATGCCGCTATTTTGTTCAATTGACGGCGATAATTGTCTAACTTATCTATGTAATTTGAACACAGGTCGATGAATTTTCCCAGATAAGTTTCTTTTACTAAGTTTGTCTCCGACAATTCCAGGTTGACATGTGTCAGTTTATCGTTGGTCTGATGTAGTTGTTCATTTGAAATCTGGAGACTTTCATTTAATTCGTTGAGCTTTATATTTGTCCTGTACAGTTCTTTGCGGATACGGGCAACGCGTTTCATCTGTTTGTATACATAGAGGACGGCTATTATCAAAAGCAAGGACAAGATACTTACAAGTAATAAGGTAACTTTTAATATGTTTTGTTGTTTACTCACTTTTTCCTGATAAGCGGCGTCTATAATAGGAAATATATTTGACACTTCGAAAGTACGCAGGTAAGCATTGCAGAACATGGCATCATCCAGAGAAGATTTGATGCATTTGTAGGCGTGATCAATATCGCCGGTACGATATAGAACAGAAGCCAGAGATTGCATGGATGCATTTTCTTTGATGGCGTTTTTGATATCACAAATGGAAGAGATGGCATAAAATTGTATTTCTAATTCAGTATTTCCTTCCTTCCGGAAGATATTGGCCAGTACATTGGCTAATATGGCTTTTTCACGGTCTTCTGTGTGGGTATTTTCAAATACATCCAATAATAACTTTTTTGCCTTTTCCGTATCATTCTCATCTATGTATTTTTCCGCGCAGAGAATCTTGTGAAATTGAGTTTCCGGGTTTACAATACTTAACAGACTGTCTCTGTACAATGTGCTTTTAAAATAATATTTGTCATAATTATTGTTAGACTGTACCAAACTGCTGTAATAACGGTATAATTCTTTGTATGCTCCATAATATTCTATATGAAGCCATGGAGGTAATTGCTTCAGATGCTGTGAGTCAATTTCGTTGAGTATTTCCAGCGCTTCAAAATATTTTCCGGAAAGAGAATATAAAAAAGAAAGTGCGATTTTTGATTCATGAATCCAGATATCATTGTTCAGAAACGTTGCGATATTCAGGTTCTTCTTTACATAGGATGTTGCAGAGTCAGAGATAAATACTTTATATTCGTTGTGAAGTTGTTTGTTGATGTTGTAGAGTTGCTCCTGGGTGATTTCGGGAACTTCAAGCATTTTCTTTATTTCTGCAATTTTTTTTTCTTTTTGAAAAACATAAGTTTCCTTATTATCTATTAATTTATATAAATTATATAGAATTTCTTCCTGTTTTGTCTCTGAAAATGCAAGGTTTGATAAACATAACAAGATCATGGGAAAAATAAGGTTTTTCATAGTAATCTTATTGGAATAATTTTCTTTTAAACAACACAAATGTTTATTTTGTTCTGATTGATGATGTTTTTTTTATGCAAACGATCCTCAAAAAACAGAACTAATCTATGAGACGAGTAAGATCTAAACTATTTACCCATTTTGACTTTTATTTCAACTACATTAGAGGACGATTTGAGCTATTTTAACCGTGTTGCGGTATTGTGTTGTCTGTAGCCGTTGGAAAACCTAATCATGATTAGGTTTTAACTTTTTCTTTTTGATGTCATTCTCATGAGTCCTTTTGCAATTTCAATGATGGGCAGTGGAGCTAAAGATAATCCGATAGCCCAATACCATTGGTTAGCAGTTAGTGGGGCTAAATGGAAAATATCATGCAATGCAGGAACTTCCAGTACGATAAGCATCAATCCGGCAACAATGGCAATAGCCCCTAATAAGTGTTTATTGCTGAATAGATTCCGGAAAGCAGAATGGTAGGTGGAACGCACATTGAAAACGTGAACCAATTGAGCAAAAGCAAGAGTGGTAAATGTCATTGTTCTTCCTGTTGCTTCTTGTATATCAAGGGATAATCCAGCCGCTTTACTGGTCTCTATTCCAATCCGGAATGCAAGTAAAGAAAGCGCTCCGATCATGGTTCCCTGAAGGATAATCCGGGTAGAGAATTTACGGTTCATAATATTTTGCTTCGGATCGGTAGGTTTGCGGCTCATTGCATCCGGATCAGCCGGGTCAACACTGAGGGCAAGGGCCGGCAAACTGTCGGTCACTAAGTTGATCCACAGAATATGGATGGGAAGCAGGGGAGTTGCCCAGTTGAAAAGAGCAGCGACAAGCAATACCACAATTTCTCCGATATTGGTCGAGAGCATAAAATGGATGGCTTTCAGGATATTATCATATATCCTTCGGCCTTCTTCTACTGCGGTGACAATAGTAGAGAAGTTGTCATCGGCAAGCACAATGTCGGCGGCTTCTTTGGAAACATCTGTTCCTACAATTCCCATCGCGGCGCCTATATCTGCTAATTTCAGCGCCGGTGCATCATTTACACCGTCTCCTGTCATGGCAACTACATCGCCTGATCGTTGAAAGGCTTTGACAATCCGTACTTTATGTTCGGGAGAGACACGTGCGTAAACGGCAATTTTATGTACATTCTCCAATAAATCGGCATCTGTCATTTTTTCTACATCCGATCCGGTGATGGCAATATCATCTTCCTGCATGATGCCAAGCGCTTTGGCGATGGCCATAGCGGTTATTTTATGGTCTCCGGTAATCATTACCGGTTTGATACCTGCTTGTCTGCACTTTTCTACGGCAACCTTGACTTCCGGACGAGGGGGATCAATCATTCCTAACATACCTACAAATACAAGGCCTTTTTCGAGGGTGGCAGGAGTAATTTCATCCGGAACTTTATCTACGGTTTTATACCCCATAGCCAATACGCGTAAGGCATTCTCTGCCAGACTTGTATTGATTTTGCGGATTTCTTCTTTTTTGGATTCTGTGAGGACTGTAACTTCTCCGTTGTTTGAAATAGATGTACAACATGACAGTAATTCATCCAATCCGCCTTTGGTACAGACTTCATATTTACCGTCAGGCAATTGGTGGACGGTTGTCATCAATTTCCTTTCTGAGTCGAATGGGATTTCCGACACACGGGGAAGTTCGGTATCCAGGGTATTTTTGTTGAGGGAAAATTTCAGACCCAGGTCAATTAAAGCTGTTTCCGTTGGATCTCCGGTTGTTTTATAGCTGTCTTTTTCTTCTGTAAGTTTGGCATCATTAGCCAATATTGCGATGCGAATAAGATACTCTTGTTCTTCGGTCGTTTTTTTATCTTGCATGGCAGTAACGTCATCCGTTTCCTGATCAGAGTATAGGCGGACGACTGTCATTTTGTTTTGAGTCAGGGTACCTGTTTTGTCTGAGCAGATAACCGTTGTACTACCCAAAGTTTCCACAGAAGGCAATGTGCGGACAATTGCATGCTTTTTTGCTAATCGTTGAACTCCCACAGCCAGAACGATTGTGGATACAACGGGTAATCCTTCCGGAATAGCAGCAGCGGCAAGACTTACTGCGATCATAAACATTTCTATGATCGGGTTACCATAAATTACTCCTACGCCAAAAACAACAGCGCAAATGATTAATGCAGCGATACCTAAATTTTTACCCAGCTTTTCAAGCTTTTCCTGTAATGGAGTTTGGAAATCGGGAACAGATTGGATCATTGTTGCAATTTTTCCGACCTCAGTGTGCATTCCGGTATTGATAACGATGCCTTTTCCCCTTCCGTAAGTAACTGTACTCGAAGAAAATCCTAAATTGTCGCGATCGCCTAAGGGAACTTCTTCTTTGATATATTCGGTGAATTTTTCTTCGGGAACGGATTCTCCGGTGAGGGCGGCATCCTGTACTTTCAGGTTGATGGCTTCAGCCAGACGTAAATCGGCAGGAATGGAGTCGCCGGTGTCAAGAACGACCACATCTCCCGGAACTAAATACTTGGATTCAATAACCTGCACATTGCCATCCCGGATCACTTTACATTGTGGAGCCGACATTTTTTCCAAAGCCTCCAGTGATTGTTCTGCTTTTGCTTCCTGAGATACTCCGATGATGGCATTAATGATAACAATGGCAAGAATGATGATGGCATCTGTGAACCCTTCACCTTGCATATATTCTACAACTCCTGAAATAGCAGCAGCTATCAACAGGACAATAATCATAAAACTCTTGAATTGTGACAGGAATTTCTGTAGCAGGCTTTTACCCTTTTTCTTCTCGAATTCGTTAGAACCAAATTGAGCTAACCTGTTTTCAGCCTCTTTTGTACTTAAGCCTGAATGGATAGATGTCTCAAAATGTTTGATTACATCTTCTACTGACATCATGTAAAAATTTTCCGATCTATTCATTGTAGTTTTGATTGAGTTCCTGCAAAAGTAGTGTTTTTTTGAGAATCTGTTCTGTTTTTATTTTTCATTCAGGCAAAATAAATACAAAAAAAACATTATTTTTGCCAATTGAAATTAATTCCCACGTTTTATTTAATATATAAAAGCCTCTGTTTCAGCATGGAATATTCTTTTTTTGATTTTTTAAAGTTGCTTGGTTCTTTAGGACTTTTCCTCTATGGAATGAAAATAATGAGTGAAGGTCTGCAAAAAGTTGCCGGAGACAAGTTGAGAAATATACTTACAGTAATGACGGCCAATAGGTTTACCGGCGTTCTTACCGGACTTATGATTACTGCCCTCGTACAATCCTCTTCTGCTACTACTGTGATGGTAGTCAGTTTTGTGAATGCCGGATTACTTTCTTTAGCCCAATCTGTCAGTGTAATTATGGGAGCCAATGTAGGGACTACAGTTACTGCATGGATTATATCTCTTTTTGGTTTCAAAGTCAATATTAGCCTGTTTGCATTGCCTTTGATAGGCCTTGCCATACCTTTGATATTTTCTTCCAAAAGTAAAAGAAAATCCTGGGGAGAATTTGTCATTGGATTTGCTTTTCTGTTTATGGGACTGGATTTCCTGAAAGCATCAGTTCCAGATTTGCAAAGTAACCCGCAAATACTTTCTTTTTTGCAGGAATATACTAATATGGGATTTTTATCCATTTTGTTGTTCTTGATGGTGGGAAGTATTTTGACCGTTATTGTTCAGTCGTCAAGCGCAACAGTAGCTATTACTCTTATCATGTGTAGTCAGGGTTGGATTTCTTTTGAAATTGCTACTGCAATGGTTTTAGGAGAAAATATAGGAACCACAGTTACTGCGAATATTGCTGCTGTTTCAGCCAATACTTCTGCCCGGAGAGCTGCTTTGGCGCATCTGATGTTCAATTTGTTTGGCGTGATTTGGGTATTGTGCCTGTTTTACCCGTTTACATCCATGGTTGCTTCTATTGTGACAAAAATAGGACCGGGTGATCCGAATGCTATTTATACCTACCTGAATTCAATGGATGCACATACCATTTCTTTGATTTCAGGAAATGAAACCTTGACTGATCCTGATCTGATCGCAAAAAGGGCCGGACTTTTATCTATGCAAACATCCGTTTCATATGCGCTATCATTGTTCCATACCATGTTTAATATTTTTAATGTTTGTCTCATGGTTTGGTTTGTCAATGTATATGTTAAGATCTGTACCAAGGTTATCAAAGGCAAAAAATCCGATGAAGAATTTCAACTTAAATTTATTTCTTCAGGAATGCTTTCAACCGCAGAACTTTCTATCCTTGAGGCCAAAAACGAAGTAAAGGTTTATGCAGAACGTACACACCGGATGTTCTTGATGGTAAAGGATTTATATTACATGAGAAGTGAAAATGATTTCCTCAAACTATATGGGAGAATAGAGAAATATGAAAGTATCAGCGACCGGATGGAAGTGGAGATCGGTAACTATCTGAACCGGGTTTCCGAAGGAAGACTGAGTTCGGAAAGTAAAGAAGTAATCCGGGATATTTTGCGTGCTGTAACCGAAATAGAAAGTATAGGAGATGCTCTGTACAACATGGCTCGTACTATCAAAAGACGGAATGATGCCAATTGTGTATTTCCTGAAACAATGGATAAGAATGTAGAACGGATGCTGGAATTGATCGACCAGTGTATCAATCAAATGATTGCTGTATTGAAACTGAATGATCCGGCAGAGTCGGATGTCAATTCCTCATATAATATTGAAAATAGAATCAATATGCTGAGAACCCAGTTAAAAGCTCATAATATAGAAGATGTAAATGCTAAAAGATACGATTATCAGGATGGTGTTTATTATATGGACTTTATTTCCGAATGTGAAAAATTGGGTGATTATGTAATGAATGTAGTGGAGGCCTGGTGTGTAAAAGGGATTAAGCAGAAGTTTTAATGTTATATATTAAAACAAAAATAAATTATGCAGGGAAATGAAGTTTTTTCCTACCTTTGTAATCTTGTAAAAAAATCTGATATGATTTTCCTATGGAACTAAAAATTAAGGAAGTAAGCAGCAAAAGTGAGTTGAAAGCATTTGTGAAGTTCAATATTGATCTTTATAGATATTGCCCATATCACGTACCGGGATTGATTGCTGATGAAATGATAACCTTAAGTAAAGAAAAAAATCCTGCATTTGACTTTTGTGAAGCCAAATATTTTCTTGCTTATAAAGATGGCCGGATTGTAGGTCGTATAGCAGGAATTATCAACCATAAGTCAAATGAAGTTTGGAATCAGAAATATGCCCGTTTCGGTTTCGTAGATTTTATCGATGATGCAAAGGTGGCAGATGCTCTTTTCAATGCAGTGGAACAATGGGCTAAAAGCAAAGGCATGGAAGCCGTGCATGGACCCTTAGGATTTACAGACCTTGACCATGAGGGAATGCTTGTTTACGGTTTTGACAGGATGGCTACCATGGCGACTTCTTATTCTTATCCTTATTATCCCCAACAGGTAGAAAGACTTGGTTATGTGAAAGATCAGGATTGGAATGAACTAAAGATTGCGGTGCCTAACGGTGTTCCCGAAAAACATGCCCGTATTGCAGAGATTGTGAAGAAAAAGCATGGACTGAAGGTGGTTAAATTCAAAAAAACAAAAGATATCTGGCCTTATGCTTATAAATTATTTAAACTGTGGAACGAAGCCTATGCACCATTATACGCTTATGCCCCTTTAAGTGACCGGCAGATAGATTTTTACATCAAGATGTATATTCCTATGCTTCGCCTGGATCTGATTTCTTTGGTAGTAAGGGAGGCTGATGATGAAGTCGTGGGTTTAGGTATTTGTATCCCAAATTTATCCGTGCCTCTCAAAAAAGCAGGAGGAAACCTGTTCCCGTTCGGATTTATTCCTTTGTTGAGAGCGTTGTATGGCAAAAAGGTGAAGGTAGTGGATATGATGATGATTGGTGTGGCTCCGGAATATCAAAATAAAGGAGTAAATGCAGTTATCTTTACCGATATGATTACTGAAGTAAATAAGATAGGCGGTGAATATTGTGAGAGTAATCCGGAACTGGAAATCAATAACAAAGTACAATCCCTTTGGGAAAATTTTGATACGGAACTAATCAAAAAACGAAGAGCATACATTAAAAAGTTGAAGTAATCAATGGAAGAGTTTGAACTGGAAAAAGATCCTAAGGAGGTCTCCTATGCTGATGAAGACATAAAAACCCTTGACTGGTGGGAACATATTCGCCGCCGTCCGGGAATGTACATCGGAAAATTAGGAGACGGTACATATGCTGACGATGGTATTTATGTGCTTCTGAAGGAAGTATTTGACAATGCCATTGATGAATATATGATGGGTTACGGAAAAACAATTGAGGTAACCATCGATGAGGGAGTGGTGACTATCCGTGACTATGGACGGGGAATACCTTTGGGTAAAGTAGTGGATGCCTCTTCCAAAATGAATACCGGAGGAAAATATGATTCTAAAGCATTCAAAAAATCTGTAGGTCTGAATGGTGTGGGTATCAAAGCAGTAAATGCCTTGTCTTCTTACATGCTGGTACAGAGTTTCCGTGATGGAGAAACTAAAGCTGTAGAATATAGTCGTGCACAGGTGGTTGAGAATCCGCCTGTTGAGTTTACGAAAGAGCCTAACGGGACTTTGGTAAATTTTATTCCGGATGAAGAAATTTTCAAAGATTATAAATATAAAGACGAATATGTAGAATCGCTTCTCAAAAATTATGTCTTCCTAAACTCCGGACTGACAATCATGTACAATGGAAAGAAGTTTTATTCCAAAAATGGTTTGGTTGATCTTCTGAATGAAAACATGACAACAGATCCGTTGTATCCCATCATCCACTTGCATGGGGAAGACATAGAACTTGTGCTTACGCATGCCAATCAATATGGAGAAGAATATTATTCGTTTGTGAATGGTCAACATACCACACAGGGAGGTACACATCAATCTGCTTTCCGTGAAGCAGTTTCCCGTGTGATCAAAGAATATTATAACAAGAACTTTGATTATGCCGATATCCGCAGCGGTTTTGTAGCTGCCATCAGTATCAAAGTGGAAGATCCTGTCTTCGAATCCCAGACAAAAACGAAATTAGGTTCCAGGGATATGAGTCCGGGTGGTGTCAGCGTAGTTAAGTTTATCGGCGATTTTATTAAGAAAGAGCTGGATAACTATCTTCATAAAAATTCCGAGATTGCTGATATCATGCTGAAAAAGATATTGGAATCGGAGAAGGAAAGAAAAGCCATTGCCGGAGTTACCAAGTTAGCGCGGGAAAGAGCCAAAAAGGCCAATCTCCACAATAAAAAATTAAGAGATTGCAGACTTCATTATACTGATACTAAAGGTGATAAATTAGATGATACTTGTATCTTTATTACCGAGGGAGATTCTGCAAGCGGATCTATCACACAAAGTCGCGATCCGAACTATCAGGCCGTTTTCAGTTTGCGCGGAAAACCTTTGAACACTTTTGGCCTGACCAAAAAGATTGTATATGAAAATGAAGAGTTTAATCTTTTGCAGGCTGCGTTGAATATCGAAGATGGTCTGGAAGGATTAAGATATAATAAGGTAATTATCGCAACGGATGCCGATGTAGATGGTATGCACATCCGCTTATTGATCATTACTTTCTTTTTACAATTCTTTCCGGATCTGATCAAGAATAATCATGTTTTTATTCTGCAGACTCCATTGTTTCGTGTCAGAAACAAAAAGGAAACCCTTTATTGTTATTCGGAAGAAGAACGTTTGGATGCCATCAAGAAGCTGGGGCCAAACCCTGAAATCACCCGATTCAAAGGTTTAGGAGAAATCTCTCCCGGGGAGTTTAAAAATTTTATAGGAAAGGACTTGCGCCTGGATCCTGTTTCTATGAAAAAACAGGATTTTGTAAAGGAGATGCTCGAATTCTATATGGGGAAGAATACGATGGAGCGGCAGAATTTTATTATTTCTAATTTGGTCGTGGAGGAGGATGTTTAATTTTGCCTGAATGCCCTACTGTAGAGACGCAATGCATTGCGTCTCTACACAGAGGATGCAAAAATAACAATCGTTGCGATAATTGCAAATATTATAATGATGCAA
>JAVBMQ010000114.1:0-16725 GCA_031552335.1 Bacteroidales bacterium
CCGAAACGGTAAACGGATTCGGATCATTTAAGGTAAGCGGATCGGTGGCAACAATCCGACCGGTAGGCAGGTTTAGTTCTCCTAAATTAACTCTGCGAAGCTCGTTGTCTTCAATTTTCAATTTGTCTTTGCATTCAAAGATATAGTTCAATACTTGTTCGTTTTTGTACATAAGGGGTTGATTTATTTGTCTGATTTATTCGTTGGTTATAGCTTCGGTGTATGCTGTTTTTTCTTTAAACACACGGGATTGGTAAAGATAACATTCGGCAAGCCGTTGTTTGTCGGAATACTTTGTGTTGTAATAGTCTATTGAGAAATCTATCTGACTGACATCTGCCGAATCCTTATGCCCCCTGTCATCCCATGCCCGGAAATATAAGTAGCCGAATAAAGCCTTTTCGGAATCATTCATTCCCGCATAATTATCACGAATATTAGTTAGAATGAGGAAAGCCGAATCGGGTTTGTTTTTTATTAGTAGTTCTGCTTGTTTCAGTTGGTCATTTACCAAGTGTTTGCATGCCTGAAAACATAAAAAGCTGATACAAACTATTGTCAAAGATAAAAATTTAATGAGTTTATTGTTTTTTGTCATTTGGTAAAAATTGGGTTATAAAAGCTGGTAAAAAATCTCAATCAAACATCTTCCTCAATTCTGCCCCCGGAAAATAATGCCCCAATATTTCCTCATAAGAAAACCCTTTCGCTCCCATCACAGCAGCTCCAATCTGGCAAAGCCCAACCCCATGTCCCCAACCAGCGCCAAGCAAAATAAAACGTTCGGGCAAATCAGATTGGGTATATTCTTTTTCTACCACAAAAGCAGAACTATATAAATGTGTATCCGACAATACTTTACGAATATACAATTCTTTTCCTATGGTCATTATTTTTTTAGATCCTACAATTTTCAGTCGGATCAATCTCCCGGAGACACCACGTTCCACAGGTAATAAATCAATTATTTCCCCAAAATCATAACCGGTATTGACTAATAATAAGCGTTGGAGTTTCTCTTGTGTCAATGCCTCTTTCCAACGGAAAAAATGTTGTGTTTCCTGGTCATAGTCATTCAAGACAGAAGACAAAACCTGATGATCCCGTGTATTACAGAAAGCTTCAGGAGTACTAAGTATCCATTTTTCTGCATTTTGTTCTTTATGCAGATCTAACTTAAAACCTTTTGGAACATGCGGATTATCAATTACTCTGGTTAGATAAGGATGTTTCACGGGCTCCCAAACATTGACAAAATCTTCGGTTACACCGCCACAACATTTAGAGAAACGGGCATCACAAATTTTCCCGTTATACAACAAAACCTTTCCCCTGGTAGCAGCTATCGCTTTTTCCACAATAGGGGTGCTTACTTTTGTAATTCCCTGGTAACGCTGACAATGATCATCGGCACAAACATCAAATAAATCATGATCTTCACGATCATACCAACGGATATACTCATCCGGGCTTTCACTGATAGTCTGGTAATCTCCTTCCAAAGACTTTTTCTTTTCCTGCTGTGCCAATAGCCAACTACGGGATATGACGGCATGCGCTTTCAATAGTTCGAAAGAAGAAGTAGCGCTCATTTCGGAAGAAATAACACTGGTCAGATAATCTTCAATAGAAAGGATATTGACCGCAATGATCTGATCTCCGGACAACATCAATTTCAATGCCCCTTTGAAACGCTGTGTCTCTTTCCGTTCCCAGTGAAACCGGATACCAATGACAACATCGTATAAATCAAAAGAAGATGCATCCGGTTGTTCTGGTTCGAACAAAACAGGAAAATCTGCATTTACAGTAATCTCTCCTACAGTAAGTATGATTTTATTTCCCGGAGAAACGGCAACCATCCCCTCCCCTTCCAAAACCTGCCCGGTACTTTGTATCCTGAACATTCCGTTCAAACAAATACGAATATTTTCTGCCGAAAGAATACCTACTTCGATATTAGGAGTTTCCATAACTACATATTTTGGCTCAAAGATAAAAAATTTCCGATTTTATTTTGTAATTTTGGGGAATTAAAAAATATCAAAAAATTTAACCTAAGAATATCAACATCCAAACTGTTATAGCATATTATGCCCCCAAGGAAATCAGAAAGAAACAAAACAATCGTCCTGAACGAAGAAGAAAACAAAGCCTTACAAAACCGTTTGTATACTCCATCTTCTCCAGCAACAATCAAAGATATTATTAATAAAACTATCTGTGGAGACATCTCTCAAATAATTGATTTTCTTCCGGAAGCATTTGCTGATCTTATCATCATAGATCCTCCGTATAATTTAAGTAAAAATTTTGCGGGAATAAAATTTTCAGAAATGGACAATTCCGGATATATCGACTATTTACGTTCCTGGTTTCCTCAAGTGGTAAAACTGCTAAAACCTAACGGATCATTGTACCTTTGCGGCGACTGGAAATGCACTTCTGCTTTATATACAGTTATGTCTGAGCATCTTACCATACTGAATCGCATTACCTGGCAAAGAGAAAAAGGACGTGGCGCCAAGGCAAACTGGAAAAATGCCATGGAAGATATTTGGTATGGAGTTAAAAATCCAAAGAATTATTACTTTGATATAGCATCTGTTAAAGTCAAAAGAAAAGTCATAGCCCCTTATCGTGTCGACGGCAAACCAAAAGATTGGGAAGAAACACCGGAAGGAAATTTCCGCCTCACCCATCCATCCAATTTCTGGGATGACATCACGATTCCCTACTGGTCGATGCCCGAAAACACGGAACATCCCACACAAAAACCGGAAAAACTAATCGCCAAACTGATCCTTTCATCCTGCCCTCCGGAAGGGATTGTATTCGATCCTTTCTTAGGTTCCGGCACCACCTCTGTTGTCGCCAAAAAATTAGGCAGATCATACTGCGGAGTAGAATTAAACCCCATTTATGCCTGTCTGGCCGAAAAGAGACTGATGATAGCCGATACCAACAAAACCATCCAGGGGTATGAGGATGGGGTGTTTTGGGAGAGAAACGCGAAGAAATAATTTTGAATTTTGAATTCTGAATTTTGAATTGGGGTACCATTTACTTGTTTTCAATAATTCAAAATTCAGAATTCATAATTCAAAATTTCATTTCCGGTTTCAGCACCACCCCAATATTTTTCTTCCCATCAATTTTGATCACTACCGGATTTTCAAAACGGACATGGCGTAAGAATTCAGATTCGTATACGGCAGGTTGTTCGTCTAAGAATTTTTCGTCAAAAATTCCATCTCCCTGAATGTAGGGATTGACAGTAAAATAGCCCACTCCGAAGGAAGTAAGATTCTGGAAAAAGTGAGTTCCCTGACTGGGTTCTATGCGATAATTTTCCAGACCGGATTCTACAATGACTTTGGCGTTGCAGATGTGAGGCCATTTAACCGGTATTCCCAACCAATGGTCACTTGAACCCCAACGACCAGGGCCGATCAACACATAATTGCGTTGTTCATCAGTGAATTTCTGGTTGATTTTTTCTATCTCAAATGCAATCAATTGATTATTGGAGGCATTGAATGCCGAAGTTTTCACATAGATCACATCCAAGACATCATTAGTAATTCCGTGTCCTAAAGCATGATAAGAGTAAAGCAAGCAATCTTCTTCCGGAATTTTGCTCAGATCTTCTTCCATGACTTCTTTGCTATCCACAATCGGACGGATTTGTAACAGATAAAAAGTACCGGTTTTTTCCAGATCTTTATTATCTGCCAAGTTTACAGCAAACTCAATCTCTACCGGGCGACCCATTTCTTCCTGTCCTAACTTAAGAACAAAATCCAAAATGGTAGCCAACGGAAAAACATCGTGTTGTAATACCCCTGCAAAAGAAATTACTTTCCTGTTTTTTCCGGGATAAAAACCATCCAATATTTCCTGATTATAGGGATCAAAAGTAGAACTGATAAAACGCAATGTACCATCTTCTTCAGCATCTTTTACCGGAAGTTTCCAAAGATTGAATGCATCATCTGTAGTGGGTTGTGCATCTTTCAACATATCCAGATTCAAAGCATAAAATCTTGTCTGTGTTTCTTTCAATGCAGTATCCATGGTACTCATTTGCAATATATTATGCGGGTGACGGGGAGAAAATCTCAAATTTGTACCTCCGTCTACAATATACTTACCTAAACCAAGGGCTATATTGACAATTCCGTCTTCTGGTTTTTCATCACCAATCGGATAAAAATTCAAAGAACGGGCTACCCCGGAAATGGTTGGATAGAATCGATCCCCATATGTTCGCCCAACGACTTCCTGTAAAACAACTGCCATTTTTTCTTGTTCGATAATATTCTGAGTAGCGGTCATATAAGCCTTACTGTCTTTATAAAACACAGAAGCATATACCGCTTTGATTGCATCGCTCAGCATTTTCAACATCAGATATTTATCCTCCGACTGAGGAATCATATAGGTAGCATAAATACCTGCAAACGGCTGATAATGGGAATCCTCCAGCAAACTGGAGGAACGGATGGCTATCGGTCGTTTGACGACGTCAAAAAATGCCATAAAGTCTTCTATCAAACGATTCGGCAGTTTGGCTTTGAGGAAATAATGCAGGATCTGTTCATCCGGAAGATCCTGTAAAGCAATGGGATAAAGACCGTTGGTCTCCATGAACTCATCAAAAATATCTGTACAGAGTACCACTGTTTTGGGAATGCGAAGATTGGCATTCTCAAAAACCTTCTCGGTTTCTACAGCATGACGTTTTAACATTTGCCCCATAAAAGCGAGTCCACGTCCTTTTCCACCCAAAGAATCATCTCCGATACGGGCAAAATTGGAATATTCGTCAAAACGATCTTTCAGATAAACTGCCACAACTCCGGTATTTTTTATTTTCCGGTATGTAACAATGGCATCAAAAATAACATGGCGGGCTTCATCCATATCTTTATAATCACTCACATCAATTCCTTTCAATAATTCCGCTACCGGAAAGATCGCCCGGGAATAAAAGAAACGTGAGAAATGATTGCGCGACAAGTGATATACCAAAGAATCGTCCGGAATGGAATGAATCATTTTTTGCATATCTTTCAGACTGGAAATCCGGGCAATAGGCATATGCGTCTGCGGATTAATAATCACAAAATCACCAAAACCGAAATTTTCCCGGATATGCCGGCGCAAATCCTGAGGAAAAGTCTTGGAGTTTTTATTGATAAAATCACATTTCAATTTTTCGGCATATTGTACATTGGAGACTTCCGAAGAGGCATATATGATTGGGAGGAAACGATCATGTTTTCTTACTTCCAGACCAAATTGATAGCCTGCGGTTTTATCTGTTTTTCCATCTTTCGGAAAACTCATATCACTGACAATACCCAGCATATTGTTGCGATATTTGCTATAAATTTCACGGGCTTCTTCGTATGTTCTGGCCAACAAAATTTTAGGCCTTCCGCGCATCCGCAGTGTCCGTTGGTGCTCATTCAATGCTTCTTTGGAGAAGTCCTGGGATTGTTGCAAGACAAATTTATATAAATGCGGCAAGGTAGCCGAGTAAAAACGAATAGAGTCTTCTATCAACAAAATAGTTTGTACGCCTACAGATGCTACATCTGCATCCACATTCATTTTATCTTCTATTAGTTTGATGATGGCAAGCAACAATTCAGCATTTCCGAGCCAACTGAATACATAATCAATGGCCGACAAATCTTCTTCGGATACACGTCGGGAAACCTCCTTGGAAAAAGGAGTCAGAACTACTATCGGGATCAACGGAAATTCCCTCTTGACATGACGGGCTGCCGCAAATGTATCTGTATTATCCATATTGGGCATACAGATTACAAGATCATAATGCATCACGCGCATAGCATCAAAGGCATCCGATTCGGTAGTTACCTGTGTAAAACGAGGTGGATAACGAAGGCTAAGGGAGGTATATTCATTGAAAATTTGTTCATCAACCCTTCCATCATCTTCCAACATAAAAGAATCATATTTAGTCGCTATCAACAATACGTTGAGGACACGCTTGTTCATCAGGTTAGCAAATGAAGTGTCTTTAAACACCAATTGCTTCATATTAGGCAGATTTCCCATGTTGTTCTTTTGAAAAGGCAAAGATAATATATTGGATTGAGAAATCAATTAAATTTCCTACATTTGCAAAAACGTCGGAATCATGCAAACACTACTCAAATACACTGGGGAAGCTAAACAAGATACAACTGTAAAGCTTTTCTCATACAACGAATCTTTTTACGAAGAAAAAGACCTGTCTAAGGAAACTTTTTTCCGTTCCCATTTCAAAGAAGGGTACCAGCATTGGCTGCAAATCTGCGGGATGAATGACACCTCTATTCTGGAAACTATATTCCGGGAATTTAACATGAAAATGTTTGTTGCCGAAATCATGCTTAATATGAGATATCCGGCTAAAATCGACGCAAGGGAATCTGAAATCAGCGTGATATTCAATGCATTCTCTTATGTTAATAAAAGAATAAAAAAAGAACGGATAGGCATTATCCTGGGGGATAATTTTCTCATTACCATAGAAGAATTCCCATCCGGCACCTTTAATCCTATCCGGCAAATGTTGCAGGAAAATACCTATAAATACAGGCAAAGGAAAACGGATATATTACTTTATAAAACATTTGACATCGCGATAGAAAATTATGCAGAAATTGTAAACCAGATAGAAATCGGATTGGAAAATTTAGAAGCAGAACTCCTCAATTATAATAAAACAGATAAGAATTTCGGAAAAAGAATACAACACCGTAAACAGGAATATATGCGATTGAAAAAAACCATTATTCCGCTAAAAGAGCAATTCAGTAAATTGATCCGGGTCAATCCGGAACTTATTACCCCGGAAGACGCACCTTATTTCAATGATATCAATGACCAGCTGCAATCTCTTATACACTCGTTGGATGCATGTCGTGAAATCACATCTTCTTTAGTAGATATATATATGTCGAACAACGACCTGAAGATGAACAGCATCATGAAACAATTAACCATCGTCTCCACTATTTTTATTCCGCTGACTTTCCTCGTAGGTGTATGGGGGATGAATTTTACCAATATGCCGGAATTAGGATGGAAATACGGCTACCTGGCATTCTGGATACTAACGGTGCTCCTGGCAATTATCGGATGGATTTATTTCAAGAGAAAAAAGTGGTTTTAGGGAATGTTTATATATTATCTATCCTTCATTTATAAACATTTCCTGCTCCAATCCTTTTTTATACTTACGAATAATTCCGGGTAGCTTCAGCAAACTATAGCATTCATTAAAATATTGGTTTACAAGGAAAAACAATCATTTTTCCAATTAGCAGGTTTGTTTCGTATGTAATTTGTAATTCGTTGGAACGAATGTATATCCCTTATGATATGTTCGTAATAATTGCGTTGCCAAACCGGATAAATGCCGGTATTGATACGAAACCATTTGGTTACCCCAATTTTGTATCCCCGCACAATAGCCCTGATTGTTTGCGATGGTACCCGTAGGGGCGCAATATTTTGCGCCCGCCCCAACAAATTTGCACCAGATCCAACAAATTTGCACCAGATCCAACAAATTTGCACCAGATCCGATATTTTGCGCCCGATCCAATCCATTTGCATTCAATCCGATATTTTGCACCCGATCCAATTCATTTGCATTCAATCCGATATTTTGCACCCGATCCAACCCATTTGCATTCAATCCGATATTTTGTACCCGATCCGATTCGTTGGGGGTGGGATACGGGCGCATTACAATGGTGGAATACGGGCGCATTACAATGGTGGGATGCGGGCGCAAAATATTGCGCCCCTACGGGTTCATCAATGATGATGATACCATGGATGTGACTGGGCATTACAATAAAATGTTTACGACTGTATGAACAAATGGTGATAAAATACATTCCGGCTTGGGAATAGTCGTATCCTTTCAATACGTACGGATTTACAGAATACCGGACTACTAAACTGATAAACATCATGGAATCACTTCCGCCCCCATTTCGTGTAAAATTCAACCCCTTTGGTTATTAATAAGCGTAGGTTGGTAAAAACAGGTGTATTCTATTTGCTTTACAGCCATCTGAAACCTTATATTTATTCTGGTTTACCATGTTTCTTCGTTAAAATTAAGATATTAAATAAATCTGGATCAATATGAAAACAACTAAACGTTTCAGACTTTCAACAATAACCTGGCTAAAGAAACAGGGAGGGGCGATAGTGTTTTTCCTGCTGTTAATTGCGGGAAACGGAGAAAAATTATCAGCCCAAACGCCGGTTCCGGATGCGGAATACCAGGCGTTAGTGGCTTTGTATAACTCCACCAATGGTACGGGATGGACAAAGCAGTGGACGATTACCGCAAACAACCTGCACTTAGTTTCCTGGAATGGGGTAACAGTAGAAAACGGTCACATAACAGCATTGGATCTGAGGAATAACTACCTGAGAGGTACTTTGCCGGAGGCGATGAAGGAACTGACAAAACTCAAAACGCTTTATCTGCAGGGCAACCTCCTCACGGGAACAATTCCGGAAGAATGGTCTGCTTTGACAGCATTAAGCACCTTGTATCTGAATAATAACCTGTTTTCCGGAAAAGTCCCGGCTTTCCTGAATAACCTGCCGGAACTGAAATCGTTGTCATTGAATGATAATCAATTTGATGATATCACTGCCGGAGGCTTTTCGAAAATAACCACATTTTACCTTTCCAGGCAAATCCTGGAACGGGAGGTTTTTTATTACCGGGGAACGGATGTAACCATAACATTACCGGATATCTGCCGGTATAATTTCACTAAAAGAGATCTTTCAGCTACCAATAAATTTTATCTGAGAATCGATGGAAGTAATGTAGATCCATTGATTCAGGCTTCGGCCGATGGAATACTAACCATTCCGGCCAATTTCCTTAAAAAACTCAGGAAAGGACAAAAAATCAGCATCTACCAGAACGATGGGAATGCTTACACTACAGAAATCAGTTACCAGACTACGGATATCTTGCTTCCGCCGATTCCGCAATCGGAATACGAAGCATTGGTAACGCTCTGCGACTCAACCACCGGACCGGGATGGTATAATAAATGGGATACCTCTGCCAATAATTTCAATGAAGGAAGTTGGTATGGGGTATCAGTCGAAAACGGGCATATCACCGGAATCAACCTGCAATCGAATGGCCTGAGGGGAAGTATTCCGGCTAAAATAAAAGATTTGGTTTACCTGAAGGAACTGAATTTATCGGGTAATTATAATCTGACAGGAAAAATTCCGGCCGCTTTGGGAAATCTCATTAATCTGGAAATATTGAATCTAAGTTCGTGCCAATTATCGGGAAACATTCCGGCATCGTTGGGAACTCTCTCTAAACTCCAGAATTTGTATCTGAATTCCAATAAATTAACCGGGAATATTCCAACAGAACTGGGAAACCTGAATGAGTTGGTTATTCTATATCTTAACAGCAACTTATTATCCGAAACAATTCCTTCCTCCCTGAATCTCTTGCCCAAACTCAAAACACTGGAATTATCAGGCAATGCATTGAATAATCTATCTGCCGGGGGATTCGGCAGTGTGACGTCTATCAATTTAAGCTATCAATCATTGTTGCGTGATACGTTTTACTATACCGGAACCGATGTAACGATTATTCTGCCGGAAATTTGCAAATATGATTTTTCCAAACGTGATTTCAGTGGTAAAAACAGCTTCCTGATACAGATTGCCGGTAACTCAGTGGGTGATGTTACTGCTGCAGCCGATGGCACTCTGACCATTCCGGCAGCCTACCTGAAAACATTACAGAAAACACAGAAAGTCTCTATACGACAAAATTATAGCGGATCTGCTTATTATTCAACCATCAGTTACCAGGAAACAAAAATCAATCTACCAGCCATTCCTCAATCGGAATATGAAGCGCTGGTTGCTTTATACGATTCCACTTCCGGAGCCGGATGGTGGAATAAATGGAATGTAAGCGTCAATAACCTGCATGAAGGAAGTTGGTATGGGGTCTCGGTCGAAAACGGGCATATCACCAGTATCAACCTGCAAAACAACCACCTGACAGGAAGTATACCATCCAAAATCAAGAACCTGACCTACCTGAGAGAGCTCTATCTTTCAGGAAATTACCTGACAGGAAACATTCCGGTTGCATTGGGAAACCTGGAAAACCTGGAAACATTGAGTCTGGGTAGCTGTCTGTTATCGGGAAATATCCCGGCAAGTTTGGGCAGTCTTTCTAAACTTCAGAATTTGTATCTGAATTCCAATAAATTAACCGGGAGCATTCCCGCAGAACTGGGAAACCTGAATGAGTTGGTCAATCTATATCTCAACAGCAACTCATTATCCGGAACAATTCCTTCCTCCCTGAATCTCCTACCCAAGCTTAAGTTTCTGGATTTATCGAATAATGCATTGGATAATTTGTCGGCCGGAGGATTCGGCAGTATAACTTCAAGCAATTTTAGTTATCAATCGTTGTCATGCGATACATTTTATTACTCAGGAAATGATGTTATTATTAACCTGCCGGAAATTTGCCGGTATAATTTTCCCAATCGGGACTTCAATGGAAGATACTCTTTTCATATCCGGATAGCCAATAGTTCAGTAGGTGATGTACAAGCAGCAGCCAATGGAACTCTGACTATTCCTGCAGCTTATCTGAAAACATTGCAAAAAACACAGAAAATCTCTATACAACAAAATGGCAACGGAGCTGCTTATTATTCAACCATCAGTTATCAGGAAACAAAAATCAACATGCCGGCAGTTCCTCAATCGGAATATGAAGCTCTGGTTGCTTTATACGACTCCACTTCCGGAGCGGGATGGTACAATAAATGGAATGTAAGTGTCAATAACCTACACGAAGGAAGCTGGTATGGGATTTCAATCGAAAACGGACACATAACAGGTATCGATCTGAATTACAATGCTTTAAAAGGAAGCATTCCGTCTAAAATCAAAGATTTGACATCTTTGAAAGAACTGAATCTTTCATCCAATAGTAACCTGACAGGAAGTATTTCAACGTCAGTGGGAAACCTGACAAACCTGGAAGTGTTAAAACTAAATAATTGTTCGTTAACAGGAAACATTCCTGCTACACTTGGAAATTTATCCAAGCTGCAAACTTTACACCTGCAATCTAACAAATTAGCAGGAAATATTCCAGCTGAATTAGAAAATATGAATGAATTAACCGGACTGCTGCTCCAAAACAATTCGCTTTCCGGAAGTATTCCAGCCACATTGAATCTCCTACCCAAACTCAAATCATTAAACATCTCAAGCAATAGCATCGAAAGTCTGTCGGCCGGTGGGTTTGCCAATCTGACATCTTTTGAATCAACTTATATGGTATTACCACGCGATACATTTTATTATACCGGGAATGATGTAGTTATTAACTTGCCGGAAATCTGTAGATATGACTTTTCCAAACGGGATTTCAGTGGTCAATACGGCTTCCAGATACTGGTTGCGGGAAATTCAGTGGGAGATGTTACGGCAGCAGCAGATGGGACACTGATCATTCCGGCATCTTTCCTGAAAACAGTACACAAAACACAGAAAGTCGCTATCCAGCAAAAATACAACGGACCGGCTTATTATTCAACCATCAGTTATAAGGAAACAAAAATCACTCTTCCTGCTATTCCACAATCGGAATACGAGGCTTTAGTTGCCCTGTACAATGCTACTGCCGGATTCAATTGGACAAACAAATGGAATGTTAACTCGAATAACCTGCACGAAGAGAGTTGGTACGGAATCTCCATTGAGAATGGGCATATCACTGAAATCAAATTGCCTAACAACAACTTAAGGGGATTTATTCCGGCAGAAATCAAAGATTTGCCCTATCTGAAAGTGCTGAATCTTTCCGGTTATGGCAATAACCGCTATCTCACAGGTTCCATTCCAGCCGAAATCGGTACGTTGAGCGAACTGGAAACGTTAAATCTTTCCTATCAGAAACTCAGCGATAGTATTCCTGCTTCAATCGGGAACTTAAGTAAAATCGTTACATTGGATTTAAGATACAACCAACTGACCGGAAAAATACCGGCATCGTTCGCCAATCTCAGCAAGGTAGAATACCTGTACTTACAATACAATCAGTTATCGGATATAGGCGCCGTCTTACCCTACCGGAGCAGCGTGACCGTCAACCTGAATGACCAACAAATCCAGGATGATCTTATTTTTATCGCCGGAAATGAAATCACTGTTAATTTGCCCAGAATTTGCTGCTACGACCATACCGGACTAACATTTACTGCACGAAACACGTTTGATATTCGGGTGAATACTACGGTTAAGGGTAGCATACAGGCTACTGTCGGGGGACAATTGCTGATTCCTGTCAATTACTTCTCCGGAATTACACATAATGATAAAGTTTCCATCGTACAGAAAAGTGGAATGGCAACCGGAAGCGTTATCACATACACCGATTACGATACCGGCACTCCGGTGGCCGATGCAGAATACCAGGCATTGATCGCTTTGTATAATGCTGCCGGAGGTGCAAATTGGAAAAACAAGTGGAACATTTCCCAGAATAATCTTCATGAATCATTCTGGTATGGTGTCACTACCGAAAACGGCCACATCACAAAAATTAAACTAAATGGAAATAATCTACAAGGTGAGATTACCGAACAGATACAAAATCTTCCGTCCCTGAAAGAGCTGAATCTGAGCGACAACTCATTGACGGGAAATATTCCATCCGTATTGGGTAATCTGACAAATCTGACCTTGCTCGATTTGCATAACAATCTATTCGAAGGAAACATTCCCGAAAGCCTCGGAAATTTGAACAGATTGACGCTACTTTACCTGTATAAAAACCGGTTAACGAGTTCCATTCCACAACTAATTTCTACAATAAGCACACTACAAGACCTCCAGTTGCATAATAATCGGCTGAGCGGAACTATTCCAGAACATTTAGGAAACCTGAGCAAATTGACGGTACTGAACCTATCAAACAATGAATTCCAGGGAGATGTTCCGTCAACTTTGGTTGGATTGAGTCAGTTGATTTCCTTAGATTTGTCGTTCAACCAAATCCGTTCCTTGCCGGCGACTTTCAACTACGGAACAGGAGTCAGTATCAACCTGACAAACCAACAATATGACGGGGAATCTTTACTGATTGACGGTACGGAAGTTGTGGTGACGCTACCAAATATCGCTACCTATCATCCGGAAACCCGGGCGTTCAATGCCAGGAACAACTTTACCATCCGTTTGAATAATGTTGTCCGGGGAAATGCACAAGGCAATGCCAACGGGACATTGACGTTCCCGGCAAGCTACATTGACGATTTCCAAGAGGGAGATACGATTTCCTTAGTACCATATTCGGGAATTGCCTACGGATCAGTCTTCCGGTATTATGCACTGTATAATACTTCATCCACTCCGGTTCCGCAAAGTGAATATGAGGCATTGAAAGCATTTTTCAATGCTACAGGAGGCAATCAGTGGATGAAGACCTGGAATACGGCAACGAACAATATCCATGAAGGACGTTGGACAGGTGTTTCATTCCGGGAAGGACATGTTACGGCTATCAATCTATCAAATAACGGGTTAAAGGGTACGATTCCGGCTGTATTGAGTAATCTTCCGGAATTGACTTCGGTCAATCTTTCCAGCAATGAATTGAAAGGTTCTATTCCCGAAACATTCAATAATTTATCCAGATTGGCAATTTTAGATTTATCAAACAATGCACTGGATAGTATGGATATGGCATTATCTGCTAACATTACCCTCAAAATCGGTAATCAACTGATTAACCGGGGGACGATGTCATTACATAAAAACACCAAGGTAAAATCCCCGAAAATAACGACTTACAACCATCAAGCCCAACTATTCAATCAAATGCCGGGCTGGATGATTTCGGTGAATGGAAAAAGTATTACATCTATCAACACGGCATCCAACGGGGAATTTGCATTGACACCGCCGTGTGGCGCCTGGGGCATCCACCCGGGAGATACGCTGCAATTCAAACAAATGAGTGGAAACGCAGCCGGAAGTACCGTACAATATATTATTGACAGTAAATACGGAGATACGAATGTAGATAATGTAGTTAATATTTTAGATGTACAACATGCCTTGAACCGTATCCTCGGCTCAAATCCCTGTCCGTTCAACATAGGCACAGCAGATGTGAACAAAGACGGATTGGTCAACATCCTCGACCTGGTAGGAACTATTAACATCATACAAACCAATGCTTTGTTGAATGAAAGCAGCAGCCTGCGTTCCGCAACCGGAACTCCAGCCGAATTGTCGATAGAAAACGGAGCGGTTTACCTGAATTCTCCTGTTGCCGTGGCTGCTTTCGATATCCGTATCCAACATACAGGAACGGAACCGCTAAGCGTTCAATTGCCCGGTTTCAGCAGCTATGTGAAGGAAATTGAAAGAAACCATTACAGTATCCTGTTTATTTCTTTGGAAGGCAATAGTCTGCCGGTTGGAAAAACCAAACTGTTTGATTGTCCCGGAAATACCAATCTGACAGCAGCCATTCTGTCGGATAAAGCAGCGGAAGAAATTCCTGTCCGCATCTCCGGAAACCAGACAGGAATAGATGATTTACCAGCAGAAGCCTTCCAAATCACGAATTATCCTAATCCGTTCCGGGCCGCAACAACCTTTGCCTACACATTGCCCGAAACGGTTTCCGGGGCGCAGATCATTATCCGGAAGCAAACGGGAAACACCATGGATATCCTCCGGAATATACCGGGAAACAGTGGGGAAAACCGGGTGGAATACCATAACGAGACATTGCCTGCCGGTATTTACTTCTACAGTTTTGAAGCACATTCGGTGGCAAAAACGTACCGGATTACTAAAAAATTGATTGTAAAGTGAAAAACGAAAAGTAAAAAATTATCTATTTACCAAATATGAAAACAATTCTAAAAATCCAATTTTACCTGTTTTTCCTACTCGGATGGAGTTGGACCGTTGCAGGACAGAATTACCTGAGCATTCCCGATCTACAGATCGGTCAGGGAAAAGAACTTGTAATTCCGGTGGAATTGCATAACACGGCGCAGATTTCCGCATTCCAGTTTACCGTGCAGTTTCCGGAAGGATTGCCGGTGGATAAGTCCAAATTGACGCTCAGCGATCGGAAAGACGACCATATCCTCTCGATACAGGCGTTGGGGAACAACCGTTTCCAGTGTATTGCACTTTCCTTTACCAATGCGGTTTTCAAAGGGAATGACGGGTCGATTGTGGACATTGCTGTGACGGTTCCGGTAACGTTTACCGTCGGGAAGAATTACCCCATCACTTTGACGGATATTATCCTTAGTAACCCGGACGCAGAAGATGTAGGAGAAGGTCACCGGAACGGTTCTATCTCGATCCTGCATGCGCCCAGTCCCGACCTGATGGTAAGCCAGGTACTTATCAACCAGGCTTCCGTAATGCCTGAAGGTACGCTTTCGTTGTCGTGGACGGTAAAAAATGCCGGTGACTCTATTGCCCCGGATGGTTGGAGCGAGAAAATATACTTGGCTTCGTCCGTCTCCGGAACCGATAAATTCCAGATCGGTACGGCTTCGGTCAGCGAAGACTTATCCGCGTCCGGCACCCTCAGCCGGAACTTAGATATCGTCCTGCCTAAAATCGTAGGACGGGAAGGTCCCACTTACATTATGGTGGAAATTACCCCGCAATTCAAAGAACTATTGGGAAAAGACCTGAATAACAAAGCCGTTTCGAAAAGTACTGTCGATATCGGAAAGAAACTCTATTTCCAGTTTCCGGCAGCCTCTGTTTCCGAAAGCAGCAACTCCCAATTGCGTTGCGTCCTTTCCCGTAGCGGAAGTACAAGCAGCAAAACCGATTTCACCCTGAGTGTCGACAAAGCCAACCAGTTAAGCGTTCCGGCAACTGTTTCCATCCCGGCCGGACAATCAGGTGTTACCGTTTATATTACTACTATCAAAAATACCACCTTAGAAGGTGACCGGATAGTAAACGTACTGGTTTCCGGCGAAGGATATGAAAACATCTCCGCTCCCATTACTATTTTGGATGCACAGGAAGCCTGCCTGAGCATTTTTGCCGAAAAAACAGAAGCGGTAGAAGGGGAAACCGTAGCGGTTACAATCACCCGTGACCTGGTAACCGACTATCCATTGACCGTTAAATTATCTTCTGCACAACCCAAACAGTGGACATTCCCGGAGGAAGTAGTTATCGAAGCGAACCAAGCCTCAGCTACTTTTAACGTACAGATTACAGACGATGATATTCCGGAAATCAACGCCAGTGCTTTCTTAAAAGCAACAGCCGACCGTACTAAAGCGGCTATCCTCGAAATGCTGATCATCGATAACGATGTTCCGGAAATTGCCATCAGTATCGAACCTGCATCGGTATCCGAAGGAGCCGGAGTAAATGCCTCTTGGGCTACCGTAACCCGTGTCGCTCCCGGCAAACAGGAACTACGGATCCGATTATCGGCTTCACAGAGCGGGCAAATCATCTTTCCTTCGGAAATCACATTGAAATCCAACGAAGCCGGAAAGAAATTTAATATCGGCACCATCGATAATAATATGGTGGATGGCAACCGGGAAGTTACACTTACTGCAGCCGTTTATATTGTATCCTGCT
>JAVBMQ010000085.1:0-4257 GCA_031552335.1 Bacteroidales bacterium
TTTTTCCAAGGTTCGGCACGCTCTTCATTCTTCTTGAACTATGCGGATATGTCACCTTTCTTTAAAGCCAGCGGAGCTAATGGAATGGGAGGAGACTATGGTAGTAATAAGATGACAACAGTCAATAATCTGGCAAAGATGATTGCTGACAATCATTGGTCCGAAGATAACAGAGATGCAAATGCTCTTTGGCCACGTCTGTCTACCTATTCTATCTCCAATAATAATTACACAAATACATGGTTCATGCGAAATGGTGCTTTTCTCCGCTTGAAGCAAATAGAAATGGGCTATACCTTACCAAGGAAAGTTCTTTCTAAACTTGGGATGAGTAATTGCCGGTTATACTTGTCAGGAACTAATATATTCTGCATATCCAGTTTCAAAGATTGGGATGTAGAGATGGCCGGCAATGGTTTGGGATATCCGTTACAGCGGGTATATAATATTGGTCTTAGTTTAACCTTTTAATTAATTGTAAATATGAAACATATCAAAAAAATAGCATTCATGTTGCTGGTTGCAGTTTTATCAGCATGTAATGATTATATTGATGTTGTACCGGATAATGTAGCAACACTGGATAACGCTTTTGCACTACGTAATGAGGCTGAAAAATATCTTTTTACGTGTTATTCATACTTACCTCGTCACGGTAGTGCCATTTATACCCCAGCATTTTTTGGAGGAGATGAGCTTGTCCCTTCAAGTCAATATGCTAACGATTTGTATCCTAATTATCTTGTAACCGGACGGCAGGGGGTATCAACGGTATATATGGATTATTGGGATGGATATAATGGAGGCCAGCTACAACGAGACAATAGTGCAGGGAAAGGTGCATACGACGCTATTCGTGATTGTAATATATTTCTTGAAAATATTTCCAGAGTCCCTGATATGGCTGAAGAAGAGCGCCAGCGATGGATTGCTGAAGTTCAGTTTTTGAAAGCTTATTATCATTTTTGGTTAGTGAAACAATATGGTCCTGTTATTATTGTTGACGAGAATCTACCAATAGATGCTGGTATAGAAGAGGTAAAACAATACCGAAATACGCTGGATGAATGTTTTACTTATATTATATAACTATTGGATAAAGTTGTTGCGAATGAATATCTTCCAGATAAGATAGCAAATGAGGCCGAAGAATTGGGCCGGATTACCAGAACGATTGTCAAGGCTGTCAAGTGTGAAGTCTTAATTACATGGGCCAGTCCGCTGTTTAATGGGAATACTTATTATGCAGGATTAAAAGATAAACGCGATATAGAAATTTTTAATCCCGGCAAGACGGAAGAAGAAAAACGTCAACGATGGGAGGCTGCCCGCGATGCATGTCTTGATGCTATTCAGTCAGCAGAGAATCTGGGACATAGTTTATATTACTACACTAGTAAGGAATATCCAAATTTGAGTGCGCAAACAATTGCAAAACTGAATATCCGAATGGCTATTACCGACAAATGGAATACAGAAGTCATTTGGGGAGATGCGAATAGTTGGGTCGGAACACAATCAAGAGATTTATCACTTCACGCATTACCACGTGATCTTGATATTAATAAAGTTAAAAATAGCACTCAACGCAGCAATCATGCAGTACCCATAAAAATTGCAGAACAGTTTTATTCTAAAAATGGAGTTCCTATTAAAGAAGATAAAACTTGGAATTATGATGAACGTTACAATCTCCGCCAAGCAACTGAAGATGAAAAATATCTTATTAAACAAGGTGAAACGACTTGTCTGTTGAATTTTGATCGTGAGATTCGTTATTATGCATCAATTGGGTTCGATCGTGGTATATGGTTTGGACAAGGGAAAACAGATGATAATTCATGCTATTTTGTACAAGCACGATTTGGGGAAACCTGTGCTAATTCTGTAACAAACTCATGGAACATGACAGGTATGTGGCCTAAAAAAATGGTTCATTTCAAAACAGTTGTTTCAGATGGAACCAGTGGTCAGACCCCCGTCAAATATCCATTTCCCATAATCCGGTTAAGTAGCTTGTATTTATGGTATGCTGAGGCATTGAATGAAGCAGGAGAAACCGATTTGGGCAAGATATTTGAATATGTAGATAAAGTCAGACTACGCGCCAGCCTGAATGGAGTAGTAGAGTCATGGCAGAAGTATTCAATTAATTCAGATAAACTCAATACATTAAAAGGAAGAAGAGAAATTATACAACAGGAACGATTGATTGAATTTGCATTTGAGGGTCAAAGATATTGGGATCTGCGTCGGTGGTTACGGGCTCATCTCGAAATACCAAAGCCCTTAACTGGTTGGAATCTAACAGCTTCAGAACCACAGAATTATTATAATGAAACAACTATTTCCACTCCTGTATTCCGGATTAGAGATTATTTTATTCCATTTGGAGAAACCGAATTAAGACGGAATACTAACTTATTACAAAATTACGGATGGTAGAATATCTAAAGAAACAGATTGTATGAATAAAATTATAAATAGTTTATTAGCAGTTTTTTTGTGTTTATCACTCACAAATTGTGGTGATGTGGACATGAATGACCCTAGAGGCAGCAATGAAGTCCCGGCCCAGATTGATATCAATACAGTCAGAGTCGAAAATTTCAGTGGAACTTCTTACATCTATTATGAACGTCCGGATGATAGGAATTTAAGATATGTGCAAGCCGTTTATACACTAAAAGATGGAACAGAACGGAAATTTAATGCTTCATATTTTACTGATTCGATCAGAGTAGATGGATTCCCAGAGGAAGGTGAATATGAGGTAAAACTCTATTCTGTTAATTACGCAGAAATACGGTCTAACCCGACTGTTGTGAAAATTCATCCGGAAGAACCTCCCTATAAAAAAGTTTTAGCTGACTGTAAGATTGAACCGACATTCTCAGGAATTCGCTTTATATCAAAGGATGAAATCGGAACGGACTTGTCTATTCTTTTCTTTAAACAGGCAGAAAAAGGAAACTGGGAAGAGATAAGTTCTTATTATACACGCAAATCCAACACCCTTCAACATATAGTGAGAGGAATGGAGGCTAAAGAGACTAGGTTTGGAGTTTATGCTATGGATAAATGGGGGCATAAATCTGATACCATATTTACAACCATAACACCTTGGTATGAAATTGAGATTCCTAAGAAAAATCCATTGTGGAAGAATATGAACCTTCCAACTGATGCCCCAATGCACTTATGGAGTACTAGCGTATCTGTAGAGGCATTATGGGATGGAATCACAAACGACTGGAATAAGAATTATCATACCATACCTGGCAATGGCATACCACATTGGACAACTATCGATTTAGGGGCAAAATATATCTTTTCGCGTATTGTGCTTCATATGCGTGGAGTCAGTGTCTTCTACACTTCTTACTCCCCAAAAGTATTCGAGGTATATGGGAGCAATGCCCCTAATCAAAATGGAGATTGGGATGACAGTTGGACTAAGCTTGCAACATTTAATGTTGTTCGTGAAGATGGCAGTCAGACTCCTCTGAGTGAATTGGCTTTAACTTCTAATGAGAAGAATATGGAAACTGAAGGATTCAATTTTGACTTCCCGGTAGGCCTTGACACTTATCGATATATTCGTTTACGAGTGCTTAGCACATACGGTGGATTGGATTATACTGTACTTGCCGAAATGACATTATACGGGCAAAAACCTGAAGAATAATTAAATCTTTTTAAATATGAAAACATTGAAAATATTAAAACAAATAGGTTACATCGTATCGTTTGCTATGATCACAGCTTGTAGTGGAATGGACGAAACATATAAAGACTTCATAGGAGATTCTCCAATCGTCTATTTGCAGAAATTTGATCCTGAGTTTATTAAAGTACAGTCAGGACGTGAAAAAGTAAAAATAAGCTTACCCCCAACGAGTGATCCAAGAATTGATTATGCCCAAATAACTTGGGTTAACGGAACCTATATTAAAAAAGTACCAATAATTTATAAAGAACCGACAGTGTTTGTTCTTGAAGAAAACCTGCCGGAAGGCATGTATGATTTTGTTATTACAAATCATACGGAAGATGGTTTGTATTCTATTTCATCATCGGTAACTGGGGAAACTTATGGAGCAACCTATGAGAGTTATTTACGGAATCGGAATATACAAAAAATAGAGTTTGATATGACAGCTAATGACATGACACTCTATTTCCCGGTACTGAGTGACAGTATAATCCAAGGAACAGAGATGAAATGTGTAAAAGAATGTGTTGAAAATTTGCAAT
>JAVBMQ010000224.1:0-14560 GCA_031552335.1 Bacteroidales bacterium
AATCAAATTAGATATACAACCATTAGCAAATCCTGGAGAGAAACACTATTATAATAACCTAAATTATATATTGTTGGCATTATTAATAGAAAAAGTATCTAAAAACTCATTCCCTGAGTATATGAGGAAAAATATATTCGAAAAGGCAAGCATGAAAAACACTTACGTGCGACAAGGCCATGACCCCAATACTGCCCGCTATTTCAGACCCACTTACTATGACACAGTCTACCTGAATGTCGATTCTGTTACAAATAGAAAAATTCACACCAACTATCCTTTAGGGGGAACCTATGGCGACAATAATATCATTACTACGATAGATGACATGGTGTTGTTTATCAAGGCATTGAACAACGGAAATTTACTGCCAACTGCATTAATCGATAAAATGTACCAACCGGTGGAGTTGGCTAATGGCAGCTTCTTTTCCACTGGGGGAACAAAAACTTATACTTTGGGCTGGAATATGAATAAAAAAAATAGTTTGGGACAATTTGTTGCATGGCATGACGGAAGCCTAGTCGGGCTTAAGACTATACTATTTCAAAATTTCACAGATGATGTCACTTATATTATGTATGAAAATAAAGATTGTTCTAGCTTTTTTCAGCAATTTCTAGCTATTTCGAATGTGATTGATAATATTGAGCCAAATCATGTTTCATTAAGCCAATCGCTGGTTCGTAACGCTTATGGCCCAGCACTTGTAAAAAAAGGCCCTGAATACGCTTTTGCTTTATTTAATACATTGAAAAGCGACCCTGATTGGTATTTCAGTGAATTTGAAATGAACGATTTGGGATATCATTTGTTATTAAAATCTGATTTTGAAAAACATGCAGAACTCGCAATGGAAGCGTTTAAATTCAACACACTCCTTTTCCCGAAGAGTTCTAATGCTTATGACAGCTATGCCGAAGCGTTAGTACATCTTGGATTTAAAGAGGCAGCTATCTTGATGTTTCAGAAAGCCCTTTCTTTAAATCCCAACAATGAGTCAGCAAAATACAATCTTAAAAGGTTGATTATTGAGATCTCAAATTGAAAATGGTTAGAGAAGTATTCCTTTATATCTGAACACAAAGGTATATTCCAAGAACGAAACGTCAACACCAAGCCCTCCGGGTTTTAAGGAAAATCTCCAGACCTACGCTACACTTCGGGTAGTATTTTCCATAAAAGTGTTGTCTTATTCGCTCTTTCCATAAGAGGGGTGTTTATCAGATAAAAAGGAAAGATATATACTCGATATTCTTAAAAATTACTTATCTTTGTAGAGAAAGTTATTTGTTGGTATTACACCGCAAAACGCTGAAATAAGAACGGTTTCCAAATCGTTACCCAAGTCTTTTCGAAATCCGACTAACATCCTGTTAATTAACAAGTATCAATCAAATTGCTGTTGTTAAGGTAGGAGAACACTTCGTGGAGGTGTTTTGTTCAGCTATCATCCGGCAAGCGGTAATGTTTTTATTCTGCATCCGGAAGAGTTTTGTGTGCTTTTGAACGATTCTCCGTTTGCTGGCTCTTATTCTGAAGAACTGTTTTTATGGTTTAATGCCCCTTTCCGCATCGGTTATAGCATGCCTGATTTTGGAGAAATGGTTAGTATTTCAAGGTGTTTTGAAGAGATAAATGAGGGATTGAAAAAAAATAGTGGCAGCACCTTGTTGATGGCAGATTCTGTTTATTTTCATATGCCTTATGTTGATGATCCTGATAATCGTTGGCCATATACTTTAGTGAAGGAAACTTTTGGAGTGCAAGGTTATTCTGCAAGTTACTATCGTGTTCGCGCAGTTTCTTCTTTTAATTTATATACCGAACACTTTCAGAAAGAAGAGGAAAGTGTTGTGACAAATCATGAATCCCGCATTTTAAACTCCATTGTTTATAATAATCTCAACAAAGAGACAGATGTAATTGCGGTAAGAAACAGTAATGGCAATCAATTTACAGATTATATCTGGTATAAAGATGGTTCTGAATTTTCCCGCGGTTCCGGTTACATTCTGATTACAGATCCCGGAATCTACCATGTGGAAGTAAATGGTGTTTATCAGGGAAAAACAGTGTCAGCCTTATCTTCTTGTCCACAGGTGTTTTCTCCGCAAGGAGGTAAAGTAATTGTGCATCCTACTTTATTACCTAATGGAGGTACAATACATATTAGTATCCATCCATTTTTGGAAGAAGATTTACAAGGAACCTTCTGGCAGCTGATTGATATGTCAGGGATCCTTTTGAGTCAAGGGATAATTACCGGACCGGAAACTTCTTTTACTTTGTCAACTACAGCTGGCAATTATATCTTACGGGTGATAACAGGAAAGGAATCTACAAAGGAATTTAAGATCACTGTTAAGAATTAAAATTCAAAAATTGTTTACAAGTAAATAATTCATTTTTCATTTTTTTTGGTAATTATCAAGGCTTACATTATCTTTGAAATTATTTCATCAAACGGATTTATCTTTTGAGAGACAGAATCAGATAAGTTAAATTTTATTTTTATAGAACTACCAAAATTTAAGAAAGAAGTTTCTGAATTAGAAACAAATATTGATCGTTGGTTGTTTTGTTTGAAAAATCTTTCATATCTGAATACCCGTCCAAGTGAAGTACAAGGAAGAGTCTTTGAACGATTTTTTAAATTAGCAGAAATCAATCAATTAACAAATAAGGAAATGGAAGAGTATCGAAAAAGTATATTGGAATACCAAGATGTCCGTGATGCTGTAGACTATGCTAAGGAACTCGCACGGGAAGAAGGTATAAAGGAAGGCCAAAGAATTGGTTTAGAAAAAGCAAAAATACAACTTGTTCAAAAATGCAGAGAAGAGGGACTGTCTATTGATTTGATTTCCAAATTAACAGGACTTTCCATTGAACAGATTGGAAATATAAAATAATAAATTGACGAATATTCGTTTCATTTAAATATGATGATATGATTAACCAGGCACTTATCAATCCTGAAAGTATTGTTGTTATAGGAGGTTCCAATACAACATCCAAACCCGGTGGAAATTGTATAAGAAATCTGATTAACGGGAAATATGCCGGAAGGCTATATGTGGTTAATCCGAAAGAAGATGAAGTTCAAGGCTTGAAATCATATCGTCATGTAAATGATATCCCGGAAACAGATCTGGCTATTATTGCTATTCCTGCCAAACTTTGTCTGGAGACAATTACCATCCTTGCAAAGGAAAAAGGAGTGAAAGCATTTATTATGTACACTGCTGGTTTTGGAGAAGAGACACAGGAAGGTGCTTTGTTGGAAAAACAAATTGTAAAAGTGATTAATGATGCCGGAGCGGCATTGATTGGTCCTAATTGCATCGGACTGTTGAACCGTTATCATCACAGTCTTTTTACTTTGCCTATTCCGGAACTGGATCCTTTTGGAGTAGATATTATTTCCAGTTCAGGTGGTACCGCCCTTTTTATCATAGAATCATCTATGCGTATGGGACTGCGTTTCAATTCCGTATGGTCTGTAGGTAATGCTGCTCAGATTACAGTCGAAGATGTGCTTGAATACATGGATAATCATTTCAATGCAGAGACTGATTCAAAGATCAAGATGCTTTATATTGAAGATATCAAAAATCCGGATAAACTGTTGCATCATACTACTTCCTTGATCAGGAAAGGTTGTAAGATTGCTGCGATTAAGTCCGGAAGTTCGGAATCAGGCAGTAGGGCTACATCTTCTCATACGGGAGCCATGGCTAATCCTGATCTGGCCGTTGAGGCTTTGTTCCGGAAAGCCGGAATTGTACGTTGCTTCAGCAGGGAAGAACTGGCAACTGTAGCTGCTGTTTTTACATTGAAAGAGTTGAAGGGAAATAATATTGCAATTGTCACCCATGCCGGCGGACCGGCAGTAATCCTGACGGATGCTTTGTCTAAAGGGGGGTTGAATATCCCAAGTCTATCTCAGATCCCGGATGCGGAGAAATTGAAAAAACAATTATTGCCTGGGTCTTCTGTTAGTAATCCGATAGATATATTAGGAACCGGAGGTCCGGAACATTTGGATCTTGCCATTGATTATTGTGAACATAATTTTGAAAGCATTGATGGTATTGCAGTCATTTTCGGAAGTCCTGGTTTAACAAGGGTTTATGATTCTTATAAGGTGTTGCATCAAAAGATGTTATCATGTAAGAAGCCGATCTTTCCTATCCTTCCTTCTATTACAACAGCCATAGAAGAGACCGATTTTTTTATCAAAAAAGGGCATGTTAATTTCAGCGATGAATTTGGTCTGGCCAATGCCCTTACCAAAGTCCGGAAAGTTCCGTTCCCATCGTCTCATGGAGTTGACCTCTGGGGTGTTGATGTGCTGAAGATGCGTAAAATTGTTGACGGAGTTGCTGAAAATGGTTATATAGCTCCTCATCTTGTACAGGAACTACTTAAAGCTGCCGGCATCAAAATTGCAGAAGAAATAGTCTCTGATAATTGGAGTGAAATTGCTGCTTTTGCCTCCCGGCAGGGTTATCCGTTGGTTGCCAAATGTGTAGGACCGGTTCATAAATCCGATGTCGGCGGAGTTGTATTGAATATTCGTACGGAAAAACATTTACACCTCGAATTTGAACGTTTGATGCAATTGCCGGATTCCCGGGCAGTAATGGTGCAACCCATGCTTCAGGGAACCGAATTATTTATCGGAGCAAAATATGAAAATAGTTTTGGTCATATTGTGCTTTGCGGACTTGGCGGAATTTTTGTGGAAATATTGCAGGATGTGGCTTCCGGACTTGCCCCAATTGAAAAAGAAGAGGCGCTGTCTATGATACGTTCTTTGCGTGGCTATAAAATTATTCGCGGTACGCGTGGGCAACAAGGAGTTGACGAAGATGCTTATGCCGAAATCATTGTCAGATTATCTGCCTTACTTCGTTTTGCCCCGGAAATAAAAGAAATGGATATCAATCCTTTACTTGCTACGGAAAAGGAAATTGTTGCAGTGGATGCAAGAATCCGGATAGAGAAATGAACCATCCGGAAATCTGATTATAAAGCGGGATATTCAGTAAAAGAAGATTCGGTATATGTCTCGAATTGATTGAATATCCCTGATTCTTAATTTTCGTCTGCCAATAATGATATATTTACTTGTTTCAAATATTCTGAATAAGAAACGCCAAACTCCTCTTTGAAACATTGTCTGAAATAAGCATTACTTATTCCTACTTTATAGGCGATCTCCGACGCATTATATTTGCCCTCTAATAATAGGCTTTTTACATGTTGCATTTTTATTTTCCGAACATATTCATTGGTAGAAAGACCTGTTAAAGTTTTCATTTTGCGATAAAGCGTAGAGTTGCTCATATACATATTATCAGCCAGATAACCAATGTCTATTTTTTCTGATGACAGGCGTTCTTCTATTAGTTTATTTATTTTCTCTAAAAATTCTTTATCCAATTTATTCAAAGATTCTGTAATGACAGCCCGTTCTTCATATGATATGGGATTTGTTTTGAAACGTTCAACCAGTCGCTTGCGTGTCTCTAATAAATTATTGATGCGGCTATGTAATAAAGAAGCGCTGAAAGGTTTTGTTAAATAGGAATCTGCGCCGGCTTGATAACCTTCTTCTTTGTTTTGCAATGAATCTTTTGCCGTCAATAAAATAATCGGCACATGGCATGTACGTACATCCTCTTTCAATTTTTTACACATTTCTGTACCATCCATTATTGGCATCATGATATCACTTACAATAATATCAGGAATGATATGAATGGCATGTTCCCACCCCTGTTTCCCATTGATAGCTGTTTTAACCTCAAAAGAGTCGGAGAATGAATCAACAATATAATCCCTGATGTCTTGGTTATCTTCCACCACCAGCAATATTCTTTTTTCATTTGAAAGTGTTTCTGCTGCTATTTCTTCATGCTTATCAGTAACTTTTAAGACCGAGTCTGCATGTAAAGCATAGGGATAAGTGTTATTGGTTAAAATGCTGAAACAAAAACTACTACCTTCATTTACCGAACTTTCTACAGTTATTGTACCTTCATGTAATTCGACTAAACTTTTTACCAAAGCAAGGCCTATTCCTGTGCCGGAAACCTGTCGACTCGTATTTCCCTGGTAATAACGTTCAAAAATGTGAGGTAAAGTTTCAGGATTAATACCATAACCGGTATCTGTTATTTTTATTTCAGTGTGAGCAACACCCTCTTTTATGACATTGTAAAGTTTCAGGCTTATACTGCCTCGTTCTGTATATTTCAAGGCATTTGAAATCAAATTATCTAATATGATGGTTATGACTTCTTTGTCAAAATAAATAGAGATATCCTCTTTTTCTATATCAATATAAAACTCAACACCAGGTTTATTGTTAAGTTCTTTATACTTAAGTCCGGTTTCGTGTATTAACCTGGTATCGTCCGGGTGAACAAAAACCCCGGAAAAATGCAGATGCTTTTACTTATAGCATTTGGATGTATCATATAAAATAAGAACACAGATAAATAAGAACAAAAAAGATAAATAAAGGGTCTCTTTGTGCGCCGGATTTAGTCGAAGATATTTAAATAGCAAATTTCCTTAAATGAAAAAGTCTTCACTTCTCCGGTATCAGTTTTCACGACCAATAATCCATTGTCCCTGACATCATTAATCTCAGCCATGAATTTTCCGTTTTTATCGGAAAAAGGGTAGAAGCCGTTATTGCGATATAAATGCTGTTTGTATTGTAAAATGATTGTCTCTGTCTGGCTTGTTTTTACTTCACTGTATAATTGAAAAATTTTGCCGGTAATTTTTTTCAATAATACTTGCAAATCATGCTCCTTTCCGGTGATTTGTGTCAGGGAAACCGGATTTGGAGCATTGCCGGTGAAAACAGTCTGGTTTACATTTAATCCGATACCAATGACAGATGAGGAAATATGATTTCCCATGATTTCGTTCTCTATCAGTATCCCACAGATTTTTTTATCTTCAAAATAAATATCATTCGGCCATTTGATTCTGAAACCTTCTTTTTCTTCCTGTAATATTTGTTGAATGGCTAAAGATACAATCTGGGAAAGAATAAATTGTTGGTTGATAAGAATTTTTGTAGGGTATAAGATCATGCTGAAAGTGAGATTTTTATTGGGCTCCGATTCCCAGGAAGTTCCCATTTGTCCCCTGCCTGCCGATTGATGCGAAGTAATTACTATTGTCCCTTCAGTTAATTTTCCTTTTTGATTTAACTCCTTCAGGTAACTATTGGTTGAAGCTGTTTCCTTCACAAAAATCACAGGAAGATCACATATTTGCATAATCGATTTGTTGTTTTTTAGGAAGTTTTTTGATCACCTCTTCTACAGAATGATTGATCCAGTGTATGATTTCATCTTTACTCATTGTCCCGTCGATATAAATCGTATTCCAGTATTTTTTGTTGAAATGATAAGCACCTTCCACACATGTATATTTTTCACGCAATTCAATGGCTTTGTTGGGATCACATTTGAGGGCAATCTGCAATCGATCCGCATCTAAGGGTAGAAGCGCAAACATCTTATCCATAACCTTGAGAACCAGAGAAACATCATCAAACGGAAAAGATTCTGTTGCCCCTTTAACACTCATACAAATTTCATGTAATTCTTCAATATTCATAACTCCTGATTCCCTGATTTTAAAATGAATTTATTCTGACTTTAAAAATTCGTTTTATTCGTTTCAATTCGTTTCGATTCGCGTCCAAAAAATCATCTCGCCGGAGGATAAAATGCATCCTCCAAATGCTCAATCTCATTTCCCGAGATAGCGATAATGTCAAATCTGACCGGCAAATCAATGTTAAAACATTTGATATATTTATCAGTGGCAGATACGATATGCCGGATCTTGCGACGGTCTACGGCTTCTTCCGGACTTATCAAGCTGTTTTTGGAACGGGTTTTTACCTCAGCAACGATTAATTCTTCTTTGAATCTGGCAATAATATCCAATTCATAACGGCCTTTTCTCCAATTGGTATGCAAGATTTCATATCCTCTGTTTTTAAGAAAATCGACCGCAATTTCTTCCCCTTTGGTACCCAATATGTTATGTTCGGCCATAAATTATCATTTACTGTGTACAAAAATAAAGAATTTCTTTCGTATTAACGAATAAGATTCTAATTTTGCGCCAGAAATGGCAAAGTCACGTAAATACTCCGCACCGGTACCCAAACATCCGCGTACCCACCAGGTTACTTTCATGTTAAATGATGAAGAGTACAAAACTGTGTGCAATTATCTGGATAAGTATAAGATATCCAACCGTTCAAGATGGTACAGAGAAACCATTATGACTCATATCTTGCGGACTTTAGAGCAGGATTATCCCACCCTTTTCGGGGAAAATGAAATGAGGAGGTAATGAATCAGATGCTTGATGATACTTATTACATGAAACAAGCCTTGCTTGAGGCTCAACAAGCTTTTGACGAAGGCGAAGTCCCTGTTGGCGCAGTAGTAGTTTGTCAGGGAAGAATCATTGCCAGAGCACACAACCTGACCGAAACATTGAATGATGTCACCGCTCATGCAGAAATGCAGGCAATTACAGCTGCTGCATCAGTACTGGGAGGGAAATATCTGACGGATTGTACTTTGTATGTAACCTTAGAACCTTGTGTGATGTGTGCCGGAGCATTGGCATGGTCACAAATCAATACCATTGTTTATGGTGCTACCGATGAAAAACGAGGATATCATTTGGTTGGGAATCAAATCCTACACCCTAAAACAAAAATCAAAAAAGGTATTCTCGAAGAAGAATCCGCTTTTCTCATCAAAACATTCTTCAAAAATAAACGCTGAACCTTAGGAATAATAATCCTTTAAATATTATCAATTATCAATTCTTTTCACTGTCCTTAATCTCCTCAAATTCCACATATTCTGCGTCTTCCATTAACTTACGGGCTATTTTAACTTCTTCCTTTTCTTCTTTATTGGGTTGTTTCTGATGTTGCTGAGATGTGCGGGAGTATGTCTGTTTTCTGTCTGACGGACCGAAAAAAAGATTTTTCAATCCCCTGGCGAAAGAAAATCCCAACAGGAATATCAGCAGGACAAAGAACATGAAAACGATAAATAAAAACTTAATCATCTGTAAACTTATTTGTTTTGTCGTGCAAAGATAACTAACTTTGCGGGCTGAATGTTTTTTTACTTTATAATTGATGTTAAAGGCATCTGAAAAGTGATTTTATGAAGACAATTACCGTCTATTGCGCCTCCAGTTCGAAGATTAATCCGCTATATGTTGATTCCGCAAAAACTTTGGGAACGCTGATGGCATCCCGTGATATGGCCTGCATCAATGGTGGCGGTAACTCCGGATTGATGGGTGCTGTTTCCAGTGCTATACTTGAATCCGGAGGGAAAGTGATTGGCGTTATTCCTCAATTTATGGTCGACGAAGGTTGGTTTCATCCGGCGTTATCGGAAATGGTTGTTACCGACAGTATGCATACCCGGAAACAAACCATGGCGAATCGATCTGATGGATGTATTGCATTGCCCGGAGGAATCGGTACTTTAGAAGAATTACTGGAAATAATCACATGGAAACAATTGGGATTATATGATAAACCAGTGATAATTCTGAATGTCAACGGATATTATGATGATTTGCTGCAGATGTTGGATAAAGCTGTCAGGGAAAATTTTATGCGTGAACAACATCGGAAAATATATCAGGTAGCTACTTCTCCGGAAGAAGCATTGAATTTACTGGAAGAGCTTGCCGAATGGTGTGAAAATCCGCGAGCAATTGCTGCTATATAACATATGCCGAAGACCACCTTACATAGAGATACTGTAGCTCATGATTCATTGATACATCCGGAGTCTGCCGGAATGATCGATTCAGTCATACATACCGATACCATTGTGTCCATTGATACTGTTGCTACAGACATTTCTACTTCATTTTCTGTTTCAATAACATCACAACCGGATTCTATTCTCCTTGATTCCATACCAACTGCAGATACTATTGTCCCTGCCTGGATGGAAATTCCGCCTTATTGGAACTCCCTGATTACCGGCGAAGGCTTCCTTGATTATTTAACCTGCAAAAATGATACATTGTGTGCATCATCTGTGCAAAAAGAAAACTTCAATGGTTATAAAGGAATGCAGCTATCCGACAAGCCGAAAGAAATGGATCTGGTTTTTCTGGTATTCTTCGTTTGTTCCTTTTTTTCAATGGCTGCCTTTTCAAAAGGAAAGTATCTATTGTCTTCTTTGGTGAATAATATCTTTCACATCAAGAGCAGACCCAGTATATTTTACGAAACAACGGGGAATGATTTTCGCAATAAATTGTTTCTGTTGGCGCAGACCATTCTTTTGTCTGCGGTTCTTGTATATACCATCATGTTTCATTATTATGCGGATACCAGTGCCTATACCTTGTATCAAGGCATGCTGACTATTGGTTATTTTGCATTACTACTTGTATTATATCTTCTCTATAAATGGTTTACTTATCGAATCGTATGTAATGTATTTTTCGATAAACCCCGGTATCTTCGCTGGATGGAAGATTGGGTTGCTCAACTTAATTTCACGGGTATTGTCATTTTTTTTCCTGTTCTTTTCTTGTATTATGTTCCAATTTTATATTATTTTAGTATAGTTGTACTTTCTTTATATATATTTATTATCTCTATCGTCTTTATTTACAAAACTTTTGCGATATTTTTCGGAAACTTAAAGTATTTGCATTATATAATTTTGTACCTTTGCGCCCAAGAAATCATACCTTTATATTTGCTGTATGAGGGTTTGATTTATGTATTTAAAAAAGTGGAAACGGGTGCTTTATGGATTTAAAAACAATGAAGGTTCTGGTATCTCAGCCGAAGCCATCTACTGAAAAATCTCCTTATTATGATATCGCCGAGAAATATGGCGTAGATATTGTTTTCAGACCTTTTATCAAGGTGGAACCTGTATCGGCCAAAGATTTCAGGGCTCAACGGGTGAATATCCTGGATCATACGGCTGTTATTTTTACTGCAAGAGCGGCGATTGATTATTTTTTTAATTTGTGTGAAGAGTTGCGTGTGCAAATTCCTGAGGCAATGAAATATTTTTGTGTGACGGAAGCAATTGCTGTCTATCTGCAAAAGTATATTATATACAGGAAGAGGAAAATATTCTTCAGCCAGACAGGTAAGATGGAAGACCTGATGATCCCTATTCACAAGCACAATAAAGAAAATTATCTGGTTCCGGTTTCCGATGTACACAAAGATAATTTACTGCATTTGTTGGATGCGAAAAAAATTAAATATACCAAAGCAATCATGTACAGGACTGTCAGCAATGATTTTACTCCTGAAGAAGAATTTGACTATGATTTGCTTCTCTTTTTCTCGCCGGCGGGGATTGCTTCTCTGAAGAAAAATTTTCCGGAATTCGAACAAAAAGACATTGTCATCGGATGTTTCGGGCCAACTACTGCTCAGGCTGTAAAGGATGCCGGTTTAAGGTTGGATATTGAAGCTCCCAGTGAAAACGCGCCTTCGATGACTGCTGCTTTGGAGAATTATCTGAAGACGGTTTCGAAGAATGGAAAGAAATAGACATACGCTTCCCAAGGCAGAACGAATCTCCAACCGGAAAGATGTTGAACGATTGTTTGCCGAAGGAACCGCTTTCCTGGTTTTTCCTTTGAGGGTAGTGTATATATTAAGACCGGATGCTACAGATCACCCCAATGTTTCAATATTGGTAAATGTGCCCAAAAGACGTTTCAAAAAAGCAGTGGACAGGAATCGGTTGAAAAGATTGATGAAGGAATCTTATCGGTTGAATAAAGGTATTTTAAATGATTTGCCTTCCCTTGCCGGAAATCAGCTTCAAATAGCATTTCTTTATATCCATCAGGAAATACTGACTTATGGAGAAATTGAAAAGAGTATGAAAAAAGTATTGGATATACTTAAAAGTAAAATTGTATGAGGCGCTTGTTTTCATCACTGGTCTTGATGCCGGTGTATTTTTACAGATATTGTATTTCCCCTATGAAGCCTCCTACTTGCCGGTATACCCCTACTTGTTCGGAATATGCTATTGAGGCCGTAAAAAAACATGGGCCATTCAAAGGCATTTGGCTTGCCATAAAAAGGATATCCCGTTGTCACCCTTGGGGGGGACATGGGTATGATCCGGTTCCTTAAACCTGAAATGCCATGTATTATGATATTCATACACATATTCCACAATCTAATTCACGGGTAACTTCCATTTTGAATGTCAATGCCGGGGATTTTGCTTCTTTTTGCGGATTGGATTTGAAGCATACTTTTTATTCATTAGGTCTTCATCCCTGGAAAATACGAGAAGAAAATTGGCCGGGAATCATTGATTATATTGAAAAAAATGCTGTCTTTGACAATATAAAAGCCATTGGAGAGTGTGGTTTGGATAAGCTTTGCGATACCTCCTGGGATTTGCAAAATAAAGTTTTTCCTGCCCAAATTTTGCTTAGTGAAAAATTAAAAAAACCACTTATTATTCATTGTGTGAAGGCTTTTAATGAAATTATAGTTTATAAAAAACAATATAAGCCATTACAAGCATGGATTATTCATGGTTTCAGGGGAAAACCCGAACAGGCGATGCCATTACTCCGACATGGTTTCTTCCTTTCTTTCGGTGAAAAATTTAATCAGCAAACCCTGCAGAATACACCCATTGATCAACTGTTTTTTGAAACGGATGATATGAAAAATCCCGATATTGAGAAAATTTATCAGGAAGCATCCCTGATATTATCTATGGATACAGATTTATTAGTCTCCCAAATAGATAAGAATGTAAAGAAGATATTTTAGTATGAATAAATTTTCCAAAAGATGTTATTTATGTCTGTTTGTTGCTGTTTTTTCTTTTTGCTCATTTGCACAGAATTCAGTAATATATATAGACACTTTATCTTTAAAAAATATGTATGAAATAGATAAGGGAGTATATCGTTCAGAACAACCTGATGAATATGCTTTTGCCGAGTTGGAGGCTTTTGGAATCAAGGAAGTTTTGAATCTTCGCAACTGGCATAGCGATGATGATGAAGCAGAAAATACGAACATCATTTTACATCGGATAAAGATGAATGCACATCACATTACGGATGATGATGTAGTTCAGGCTTTGAAAATCATTAAAAACCGGCAAGGTAATATCCTGATACACTGTAAACATGGGTCTGACCGGACCGGAGTTATTTGTGCCATGTATAGAATTATTTTTCAAGGCTGGACAAAAGAAAGTGCACTCGATGAATTGGTAAATGGCGGATTTGGATTTCATTCTGTGTTTGCGAATATTCCCAGATATATCAAAAACGTGGATGTAGAAAAGATTAAGTCGTTGGTTGAACGGTAGATATCTGAATAATATTGGTTTTTCTTGATTTTTGACGCGAATTTAAGATAAATAATATTTATAAATTCGTTTTCATTCGTTTAAATTTGCGTCAAAAAATATCATAAACAGAAATCCTGAAATGATTTTATATTGTTTTCAGTGATAAATAACTACCTTTGCGAATCAAAGAAAAATCAACATTTTTCGTTAAGCAATAGGCAAAAGCCAGATTTATTTGATTATGCCGATTCACGAAAAACGACTGTTTAAACAAACCATTACAATAAGAAAATGAATTTTGTAGAAGAACTGAAATGGAGAGGCATGATCCATGATATGATGCCCGGAACAGAAGAACAACTTCAAAAGGAAATGACATCAGCATATGTAGGTATCGATCCTACTGCTGATTCCTTGCATATAGGTCACCTGGTGAGTGTGATGATGCTCAAACATCTGCAACGTGCGGGTCACAGGCCTATTGCATTGGTAGGAGGTGCTACAGGAATGATCGGAGATCCGTCAATGAAATCGCAGGAGAGAAATCTGTTGGATGAAGTTACACTTCGTAAAAATCAGGATGCAATCAAAGCTCAATTATCCAAATTTTTGGATTTTGATTCGAATCATCCGAACAAGGCAGTTCTGGTAAACAATTATGATTGGATGAAAGATTATACTTTCCTGAATTTCATCCGCGACATTGGTAAACACATTACTGTGAATTATATGATGTCGAAAGATTCTGTGAAGAAACGTTTAAGTTCAGAATCCAATGTAGGTATGTCTTTTACGGAATTTTCCTATCAGTTGTTGCAGGGCTATGATTTTCTTTACCTGTACCGGGAGTATGGTTGTAGATTACAGATGGGAGGATCTGACCAGTGGGGGAATATCACTACAGGAACAGAACTGATCCGCAGAAAAGAAGGAGGAGAGGCTTTCGCATTGACTTGTCCGCTGATTACCAAAGCTGATGGTGGAAAATTCGGCAAAACAGAATCCGGTAATATATGGTTAGATCGCAGATATACGTCACCTTATAAATTTTATCAATTCTGGCTGAATGTAAGCGATGCTGATGCTGAAAAATATATCAAAATATTTACGGCTTTATCTAAAGAAGAGATTGATGCATTGGTTGCAGA
>JAVBMQ010000098.1:0-14017 GCA_031552335.1 Bacteroidales bacterium
CATTGGATCTGACTGAAAGGTGGTTGGATCGTTGCCTGAAAAGATTTCATGAAACAGAAGAAAAATATGGATATAAACAAAGCCTTTTCCCTATTGTACAAGGTTGTGTTTATCCTGATCTGAGAAAGAGAGCAGCGGAAAATGTGGCTTCCAAGGGTGCAGATGGCAATGCTATCGGTGGTTTGGCTGTCGGTGAACCTACCGAAAAAATGTATGAAATGGTGGAGTTGGTTAATGAAGTCTTGCCTCAAAATAAACCTCGTTATCTGATGGGGGTAGGGACTCCCGCAAATTTATTGGAGTGCATAGAACGGGGAGTAGATATGTTTGATTGTATCATGCCTACACGGAATGGCCGTAACGGACAATTATTTACAAAAAATGGCATTATGAATATGCGTAACAAGAAGTGGGCGAATGATTTTTCTCCTATTGAGAGAGAAGGAGCTTCTTCTGTGGATTTATTGTATTCCAAGGCATATCTTCGCCATTTATTCATCGTAGATGAAATACTGGCATTACAAATAGCTTCCATTCACAACCTGACATTTTATTTGTGGCTTGTAAAGGAAGCCCGGAAGCATATTATAGTGGGCGATTTTGTGTCCTGGAAAAAAGAGATGGTTATCCGAGTACAACAACGTTTATAATATTTGACTTGATATGAATAAGATTGAATGTCCTGTTTGCGGAAATATGATTGATTCGGTCATGCTTCATGTGAAAGACCATAGTGTAAGCAATGAATTTTTTGACATTTGTCAATGTGTAAAATGTTCTTATGCTTGTACATTACCCCAACCCGATCCTTTTGATATCGGGAGATATTATGAAACCAAATCGTATGTTTCCCATTCAGAAACAAGAAAGGGAATTGTCAATAAATTATATCATATTGTCAGGAGAAAAAATACGAAGAATAAGTTGTCAGTAGTGAAGCGCTATGCTGTTAATAGAGACAATTTATTGGATGTCGGTTGTGGTACCGGTTATTTTTTATCCGCTTGTCTGAGAAAAGGCTGGAAAGTAGATGGCGTAGAAATTAATGATCATGCCCGTATTACAGCTGAAGGACGTACCCAACAGTCTTTATATCCTTCTGTGGATAAGCTTTTAGAGACAGGGAAGCGATATGATGCCATTACTTTATGGCATGTGTTCGAGCATTTTTTTGATATTAATACTTCTTTGCAACAATTGAAGAGTCTGTTAAATCCGGATGGTGTATTGATTATAGCATTACCTAACCCAGTTAGCTATGATGCCCAATATTATAAAGAATTCTGGGCTGCATATGATGTACCTCGACATCTTTCTCATTTCACCCCGGTTTCATTTTATCATCTGACACAAAAACATGGATTGAAGATAAAAAAAATCATCCCCATGAAATTTGATTCTTATTATATTAGCATGTTAAGTGAAGGATTGAAAGGCTCCGGCAAAATATTTTCCTTTCTAAAAGGCTTCTGTTTAGGTTGGAAATCAAATAGTAAAGCAAGAAAAACTCAAAATTATTCCAGTCTGATATATATCGTTAAAAATTAGAAATTTTGAATTCTGAATTTTGAATTAAAATAAGAAAATGTTTTTCCCTGTATCTATTAATTCAGAATTCAGAATTCAAAATTCAAAATTTTAAAACAGACTCCAAGCCACAGTAAGTCCTGCCATCACAATCGAAACCATACTCATCAGTTTGATAAGGATGTTAAGGCTGGGCCCGGATGTGTCTTTGAATGGATCTCCTACAGTGTCTCCTACTACAGTCGCTTTATGTACATCAGAACCTTTACCACCGTGATTGCCTTCTTCTACGAATTTTTTAGCATTGTCCCAGGCTCCTCCGGCATTAGCCATGAATACGGCCAAAACAAAACCGGAACCTAATCCACCGATCAAAAGTCCCATTACTCCGGCAACACCGAAAATCAGACCGGTCAGAATCGGAGCTAAAATGGCAAGAATAGAAGGTAATAACATTTCTTTTTGTGCTCCTTTGGTAGAAATCTCAACGCAACGGGCATAGTCGGGTGTTGCTTCTCCGGTAAGTATACCTTTGATTTCGCGGAACTGACGGCGAACTTCTTCTACCATGCTTTGAGCTGCTCTACCTACTGCATTCATCGTTAAACCACAGAATAAGAATGACATCATTGATCCGATGAAAACACCTACTAATACTAATGGGTTCATCAGGTTGACCTGGAAGAAGTTCATCATGTCAATAATATTTGAGTCTGCCAGATTATCTTTTCCAATGGCATTCAAAAATGCTTCTGCTTTTTCGGGAACATGTCCGAAACCTATTTTTATTTCTTCCATATAGGAAGCTAAAAGGGCTAATGCAGTTAATGCTGCGGATCCGATGGCGAAACCTTTTCCGGTAGCAGCAGTGGTATTTCCGAGAGCATCTAATGCATCGGTACGTTTGCGGACTTCCGGTTCGAGGTGACTCATTTCTGCATTTCCTCCGGCATTATCGGCGATAGGACCATAGGCGTCTGTAGCTAAAGTTATACCTAAAGTAGAAAGCATACCTACTGCTGCAATACCGATTCCGTATAGACCAAGACTCAGATTTTCAGCAGTCAACATATTCGCTATGTCAAAATTAATGGCGCATAAAAAAGCCAGAATGATGGCTATCCCAATGGTAATGACCGGAATAGCGGTAGATAGCATGCCTAATCCGATTCCGGAGATGATTACGGTAGCCGGACCGGTGGCTCCACTTGCCGATACTCTTTGTGTGGGTTTGTACGAATGGGATGTGTAATATTCCGTTGCTTGTCCGATGATTACTCCGGCCAGCAAACCTGTGATCACAGAAAAGGAAATACCTACCCAGTTGGTGATATTCAATAAATATAAGATTCCAAAAGTAGATATGGCAATCAGGATGGAGCTTCCGTTAACTCCTTTTCCTAATGATCCGAGCAATTGTTTCATATTGGCTCCTTCCTTTGTGCGAACAAAGAAAATACCAAGAATGGAAAGAATAATACCTACTGCTGCAATCAACATAGGGGCAAAAACAGCTTTCATTTGCATGTCGGGAGAACTGAAAAATGCAGAAGCTCCCAATGCTGCTGTTGCGAGAATAGATCCGCAATAACTTTCATATAAGTCAGCTCCCATACCTGCAACGTCACCCACATTGTCACCGACGTTATCGGCAATGGTAGCCGGGTTTCTTGGATCATCTTCAGGAATACCGGCTTCTACTTTACCAACCAAATCAGCGCCTACGTCAGCAGCTTTGGTATAAATACCACCTCCTACACGGGCGAACAAGGCTTGAGTAGAGGCTCCCATCCCAAAGGTAAGCATGGTTGTTGTGATGATAACCATATTTTGTGCTACAGAAGCATCATAAAAAGCATTTAATAATAAGAACCACAGTGAGATATCTAATAATCCCAGACCAACAACCGTTAATCCCATAACAGCTCCGGCTCTGAAGGCAACTTTCAATCCACTATCTAAAGATCTGCGGGCGGCATTGGCTGTACGGGCTGATGCATGAGTGGCTGTACGCATACCGATAAATCCTGCCAATCCGGAAAAAAATCCTCCGGTAAGGAAGGCGAAAGGAACCCATGGATTCTGTACGTGGAAAACATAAGCCAATACGGCAAAAAAGATAGCCAATATGACAAAGACAATAGAGACGACTTTGTATTGTTGTTTGAGATAAGCCATTGCTCCTTTTCTTACATGTGAAGCAATTTCTTTCATTACATCCGTGCCTTCGCTTTCTTTCATCATCGACTTGAAAAAATAATAAGCAAAACCTAATGCCAAAAGAGATGCGGCCGGAACCAGCCAAAAGATGTTTGTAACCATATGATATAGATTTTTTAATTAACTTGGGCGTAAAAGTAAACATTTTGCGGGAATTTTTATTAACATTGCAAAAGAAATTAATATAAACAACTGTGAATGCTGAGGAAAAGATGAAAAAATCATCAAAATGTGCATTAGGATTGGCCCTGAGTGGCGGTGGAGCCAAAGGTTTTGCCCATCCGGGAGTGTTGAAGGCAATGGAAGAGTTTGGATTGGCTCCGGATATTATTGCCGGAACAAGCGCCGGTGCTTTGGCCGGTGTTTTGTATGCTGATGGATATACCCCGGAAGAAATCATAGAATTATTTATCGGATTGGAGTTTAAACAATTTGCAGAATTCCAATTTCCGAAAGCGGGAATATTTAATACTACCGGATTTCGTAGTTTTTTAAAAAAACATTTGCGGGCAAAAACATTTGAAGAACTAAAAATCCCATTACTTGTTATAACAACAGATTTGGATGATGGGGTCAGTGTGGCTTTTGATAAAGGTCCGCTGGTCGATCCTGTTATTGCATCTTGCAGTATCCCGATCGTTTTTTCTCCGGTCGTTATAGACGGAGTACATTATGTGGATGGCGGTTTGTTTCGCAATTTTCCGGTAACCAATATCCGGGATGTCTGTGAAACAGTGATTGGTGTGAATGTGGCTCCTTTGATTGCCAAAAAATACAATCAGACCATCCTGAATATTGCAGAAAGATCTTATCACTATATGTTCAGGGCGAATACGCTTACAGATCGATTGTTGTGTGATATTTTAATAGAAACGGAAGAATTTGCTAACTTCAAAACTTTTGATTTGGTGAATATCAGAAAAATATTTAACATCGGATATGAAGTGGCATCTAAAGTGTTGAAAGAAAAATTGAATGTAAAAAAATAAAAAACTTATTATTCTATACTTATATATATGGAGCAATTACAAAAGGTGGTGATTTACCAGGTGTTTACCCGCTTGTTCGGGAATGATAACAAAACCAACAAATCCAATGGTACAAAAGAAGAAAATGGTGTTGGAAAATTTTCGTCGTTTACACCTAAAGCTTTAAAAGCAATCCGGCAAATGGGAGTTACTCATATATGGTATACAGGGGTTATTGCCCATGCTACCAAAACAGATTATACAGCAGATGGAATAAGAAAAGATCATCCGGGGGTGGTGAAGGGAAATGCCGGTTCTCCATATGCTATCAAAGATTATTATGATGTAGATCCTGATTTGGCAAATGTAGTTTCTGACCGGATGTCTGAATTTGAAAATCTTATCCAATGTACCCATAAGGAGGGTTTGAAGGTTATTCTGGATTTTGTGCCTAATCATGTCGCCCGGCAGTATCATTCTGGTGCAAAGCCCACAAAAATACCGGATCTGGGAGAAAAGGATAATGTACATACAACATTTTCTCCTGCCAATAATTTTTATTACATGCCTGGTCAATCTTTAAAGCCACAGTTTGATACAGTGGTTAACGGGGAACCTTATAAAGAATTTCCGGCAAAAGTGACCGGCAATGATTGTTTTTCGGCGCATCCGGCAATGAATGACTGGTATGAAACCGTCAAATTGAATTATGGATTGGATTACCTGAATGGCAAAACTAAGTTTTTTGATCCCTTACCAGATACCTGGCAAAGAATGTTGGAAATATTACTTTTCTGGGCTTCCAAAAAAATAGATGGATTCCGTTGTGATATGGCAGAAATGGTGCCTGTAGAATTTTGGAATTGGGCAATCCCGAGAGTTAAAGCCAAACATCCCGGAATAATTTTTATTGCAGAAGTATATAATCCCGAAGAATACAGAAATTATATTTTTAATGGAAAGTTTGATTATTTGTACGACAAAGTAGGCTTATACGATACTCTTCGCGCCATCACTTGTGATATACAAACTACAAAGGCGATTACCGGTTGTTGGCAATCATTAGAGGGCATACAGGAAAAAATGCTTAACTTTCTGGAGAATCATGACGAACAACGCATTGCTTCTGCTTTTTTTGCCAGGGATTCATGGAAAGCTCTGCCGGCAATGATTATAACGGCTACAATGCATGTAAATCCGGTGATGATTTATTTCGGACAGGAATTAGGCGAAAAAGGAATGGATGCAGAAGGTTTCAGCGGACAAGATGGGCGTACTACTATTTTTGACTATTGGGGATTAGAATCCATACAAAACTGGAGAAATGGTGATAAATATAATACTTCTCTCTTAACCCCGGAACAAAAGAAATTAAAAACATTCTATGCCCGCTTATTAAATTTGTGCAATGAAGAAGCATCCATCAATCAAGGACTTTTTTACGATTTGATGTACGCTAATTACGACAACCCTCATTTCAATGCCGACAGGCAATACGCCTACATCCGTCAGTCCGGTAAAGAAATGCTACTGATTGTCGTAAATTTTGAGGGTAGAGATATCGATGTATCTATAAATATACCCCAACATGCCTTTGATTACATGAAAATCAAACCCTCCAAACTATCTCAGCCTGTTGATTTGTTAACGGGAGAAAAACTTTCATGTGATTTAACATCGTTCCAGGCATCAGTGAACATTAAAGCATATTCCGGTAGAATTTTGAAATTTACATTTTGATTTCATGAAATCTTCCGATTTTCACAAAATACCTGTAGAGACGCAATGCAGTGCGTCTCTACAAAGGATGTAAAAAATACAACTACTGCAATCATCACACAAATATTCAAAGACGCAAAAATCACGTCAGTTGCAATCATTACAAAGATCACAAAAAACACAGTCAAAGAATAATCACATCACCTGCAAATTCCACCCGGGCTTTATGCCCGGATATCCCCTTAAATAAGGGGTTAAGGGTTCTTTTCTTGCTGTCAAAATGCTGTCCGAAGCGAAAGAGCCGCAGGCGATTGAGTAAGTTCATTTTGACAAGAGCGCCTTTTTTTGGTTACTTTTTTTGGCGCAGCAAAAAAAGTGACAAAGATTTTGATTACTTTTGCCCCATAATCCAAAAATATCAATTTTGTCCTATGTCCTGTAACAACATTCCATTCAAAGTCTTTTCGGGAACTAACTCCCGTTATCTCGCAGAAAAAATATGTAAAAGTCTGGGTTGTGAATTGGGAAGTATGAAAATCGAATATTTCGCCGACGGCGAATTTTCCGTTTCATACGAAGAATCGATCCGTGGAAGTCATGTCTTCCTGGTGCAGTCTACCTTCCCCAATTCGGATAATTTAATGGAACTCTTATTAATGATCGATGCGGCCAAAAGGGCATCTGCCAAGTCCATTGTAGCAGTAATCCCTTATTTTGGATGGGCACGTCAGGACAGAAAAGATAAACCCCGTGTATCCATTGGGGCCAAACTGATTGCCGACTTATTGAGTACTGCTGGAATTAACCGTTTGATTACTATGGACCTGCATGCTGATCAAATCCAGGGATTCTTCAATGTTCCCGTTGATCACCTGTATGCGTCTACTATTTTCATGGAACATGTTAAATCTTTGAATCTTCCGAACTTAGTGATAGCAACCCCTGATGTTGGAGGAACCAAACGTGCCAGCACCTATTCCAAATATCTCAATGCCCCCATGGTAATCTGCTATAAACTACGCAAGAAGGCCAATGAAGTTTCCGAAATGAAAATCATCGGAGATGTGGAAGGTATGGATATCTTATTAGTTGATGATATGGTAGACACCGCAGGTACCATCACGAAAGCAGCAGATATGATGAAAGCAGCAGGAGCCAATTCCGTTCGCGCAATAGCCTCTCATGCTGTAATGTCTGACCCGGCTTCATTAAGAGTAGATCAATCAGCCTTAACAGAAATCATTTTCACCGACAGCATTCCTTATTCCAAGAAAAGCGAAAAAGTGAAAATCATCTCCATTGCAGAAATGTTTGCCGATTCCATCAGCAGGGTGTATAATAATCAGTCGATTAGTTCTCTGTACCTGATATAGGAATTGAAAATTTTGAATTTTGAATTCTGAATTTTGAATTATTTTTTTGCGATCAATCTAATTCAAAATTGAGAATTCAAAATTTCTAATTTTCAATAATCATCCCACTCCCCAAACAAATCCTCTCCTCCTTGTCATAAATGACACCAAACTGTCCGGCAGCGATACCTTGTATTTTTTCTTCAGATTCGATACGATAGATATCTCCGATTCGTTTCAGTTTTCCGGATGTAAATTCCGGTGTATGGCGTATTTTGAAAGTAATATCTTTTTCGCCCTGAAATTCTCCCCAAGGATCTTCTGTAATAAAACTGAAGCCTTGCAGGTTAATGGTTTTCCCATATTGTGTTTCCGGATCATAACCATTGGAAACATAAATGATATTTTTCCGGCTGTCTTTTTTTACCACAAACCAGGGACCGCCACTTAATCCCAAACCCTTTCTTTGCCCGATGGTGTGGAACCAGTATCCATGATGCTTCCCGATCACATTACCCGTTTCCAGTTCAATGATTTTTCCGGGCCTTTCTCCCAGGTATCTTTTGATGAAATCGTTGTAATTGATTTTGCCAAGGAAACAAATCCCCTGACTGTCTTTGCGTTGAGCGCTTGGTAATCCTTCTCTTGCTGCTATTTGTCGCACTTCACTTTTTAATAAATGACCGATGGGAAACATTAGCCTTGAAACCTGCATATAATCCACCTGCCCGAGAAAATAAGTTTGATCCTTGATTTTGTCGGCCGCGGTCGAAAGGAAAGTTTTTCCATTAATCTCTGTTGTTGTGGCGTAATGACCTGTTGCTATTTTGTCGAAATCTTTTCCCCATTTCTGTTCAAAACATCCGAACTTGATGAGTTTGTTACACATCATATCCGGATTGGGAGTTAATCCTCGTTTGACCGCATCAATTGTATAACTGACCACATTCTCCCAATATTCTTCATGCAAAGAAACTATTTCAAACCGGCATCCATATTTCTTTGCAATATACGATGTTATTTCAATGTCTTCTTCCGAAGGGCAATCAATATAACCATCTTTATCTTCCATTCCTATTCTGATGTAAAAGATGGTTGGGTCATAACCTGCATCTTTTAGTTGGTGAACAACCACCGAACTGTCTACTCCTCCGGAAACCAATGCTGCGATATTCATAAAGCTGATAAAATTCGTACAAAGGTACGGATTATTTATGAAAAGTATTATTACCTTTGTTGCATGTCTTAAGATAAGTTTAAAACCTGCATAAAATGGAAGAATTATTTATTACGGAACAAGAATTGGAATATTTTATAAATATTCCTGGTGTGGTTTGTGAAGAAGGTTCTTTTTTAAGACCACAAAGGAGTTTTGAAGAAGAGGCTAAAGATTGTATTACGCTTGAAGAGTTTTCGGACAGGATAGGGGAAGCAATAGGAAGACTAATTATTCAAAAAAAATAATATATATGAATTGGAAATTAATATCACTGGCAGTAGCCTCCGTTTGTATTGTGTCTTGCAATACCGAACAAAAAACAGAAAATAAAATGGATGATTTTAATTATTCGGCAGATCGTTTTGCCGATATTGAGGTACTGCGTTATCAGGTACCCGGTTTTGAAGATTTGTCTTTACAGCAAAAGACTTTGATTTATTATCTTACCCAGGCTGCATTAGAAGGCCGGGATATTTTGTTTGATCAGAATTATCGTTATAATTTGCCTATCCGTCGTACGTTGGAGGCCATTTATACTAATTATAAAGGAGACAAAACAACTGAAGATTTCAAACAATTTGAAATTTATCTGAAAAGAGTATGGTTCTCCAATGGTGTACATCATCATTATGGAGAAGAAAAATTTGTTCCTGCCTGTTCAGTTGCATTTTTTGAAAATGAAGTCAAAGCTTTGGATCCGGCTCTTTTGCCTTTGAAAGAAAATCAGACAGTAGATGAATTCCTGAAAGAAATGATTCCTGTTATTTTTGATCCTTCTGTCGATGCCAAAAAAGTCAATCAGGCTGATGGCGTTGATTTGATAAAGACTTCTGCAAATAACTATTACGGACAAGGAGTCACCCAAAAAGAAGTGGAAGATTTCTATGCCCGAATGAAAAAACCGGATGATCATACTCCTATATCTTATGGATTAAACAGTCAGCTGGTGAAAGAAAACGGACAATTGAAAGAACGTGTCTGGAAAGTTGGCGGAATGTATTCTCCGGCTATAGAAAAAATCGTTTACTGGTTGTCTTTGGCGCAGGGTGTGGCAGAAAATGATCAACAGAAACAAGTGATAGAGACCCTGATTCGTTATTATCAGACAGGAGACCTGAAAACTTTTGATGAGTATGCAATTGCATGGGTAAAAGATTTGAATTCCCGGATCGACTTTGTAAATGGTTTTACCGAAACATATGGTGATCCGTTGGGAATGAAAGCCAGCTGGGAATCAATCGTGAATTATAAAGATCTGGAAGCTACCAAAAGAACGGAAACAATCAGTGCCAATGCACAATGGTTTGAAGATCATTCTCCGGTAGACAAACGTTTCAAAAAGGAGGAAGTAAAGGGTGTAAGTGCTAAGGTAATTACTGTGGCTATTCTGGGTGGTGATTGTTATCCGTCAACTCCTATTGGAATTAACCTTCCCAACTCCAACTGGATCCGTAAAGATTATGGTTCTAAGTCTGTTACCATAGAAAATATAACTTCTGCCTATGATATTGCTTCCCAGGGTAGTGGATTGATGGAAGAGTTTGCCTGGAGTGATGAAGAACGGAAGAGAGATAAAGAGTATGGATTGCTGACCAATAATATGCATACTGATTTGCATGAATGTCTGGGTCATGGTTCCGGAAAATTATTGCCTGGAGTGGATCCGGATGCTTTAAAAGCATATGGTTCTACCATTGAAGAAACCCGGGCCGATTTATTCGGATTATATTTTATAGCCGATCCTAAAATGGTTGCATTGGGATTATTACCTAATGATGATGCCTATAAAGCAGAATATTATCGTTTTATGATGAATGGTTTGATGACACAATTGGGTCGCATCGATGTCGGCAAACAAATTGAAGAAGCACATATGCGTAACCGTGCTTTGATTGCGCGCTGGGTAACAGAAAAAGGAGCTGCCGATAAGGTTGTTGAGTTGAAAGAAAGGGATGGTAAAACCTATGTGGTAATCAATGATTATCAGAAGCTTCGGACTTTATTCGGAGAATTATTGGCCGAAATCCAGAAAATCAAATCTGAAGGAGATTGGAGCGCAGCTAAAGAAATCGTAGAGAAATATGCCGTCAATGTAGATCCGGTTTACCATAAAGAAATAAAAGAAAGATATGATAACCTGAAAGTGGCTCCTTATAAAGGATTCCTGAATCCGGTATATGACGCTGTTTTCGATGCGGATAAAAATATTATCGATGTAAAAATCTCTTATGGAGAAGCTTACGCAGATCAAATGTTAAGGTACGGAAAAGATTATTCTAATCTACCGAACTACAACTGATAAACTGGTCTGGCCTCCGTCACTGCCTTGTACGGTTACTGTGGCGGGGGTATTGCCGGTTTTACTTTTTCCGGTTATTTCAAGTATGTAAAAAGTTCCGGTCACTACCCTTGTGGAAATAGAGGTTGAGTTGGAATGCGCCGAATAGGGAGGCATTCCTCCAGTGATGTATACAGATTCGGTTTCTCCTATATCTAATGTTATGGAACTTTCTGATAGTACCGGATTTGCCGGATCACCTTCCTCTTCCATGCAGGAAGTAGATCCGGTTAAAAGAATAAAACAACAGATTAAAGTATATACAATTTTTTTCATCCTGAAAATAAATTTTCTGCAAAGGTAATCTTTTTTTATATGCAAAATATAATCCGGGAAATAAGGACACGTTTACGTTTGTCTATGAATGGGGTAACATCTCAGAGCATGCGTGAAAAAGGGGTAAATTATAAACTTAATTTTGGAGTCCCAATTCCCCGGCTTCGTCAGATAGCAGCCAATTATTCTCCGGATACAATTCTGGCTGAAGCTCTTTGGAAAGAAGATGTCAGAGAACTCCGGATACTGGCAACTCTTATTTGTCCACCTACTCAGTTTCACGATATGAATGGATGGGTGAATGATATTCGTAATCTTGAATTGGCCGAACAGGCAAGCATGAACCTTTTTTGTAAAGTGTCCGGAGCTGAAAATAACGCTTCTCAATGGATCACCTCTGATGCGGAATATGTGAGGATCTCCGGGTTTCTGTTATTTACTCGTCTTTTGATGCAAGGAGTAGCGTTAACAACAGCAATGCAACAGCATTTTTTGTTACATGCATTGGATTCTTTTGTAAAAAACGATCTTTTGTTGCATAAAGTAGTACTGAATGCCGTGATTCGTTTCGGAAGACAATCAAAAACTCAGGCTGAATTTCTTCTGACTGCAGTTTCAGCCAACGAAACATGGGATATTTCTTTCAAAGAGAATCTGATACAAATTTTAGAAGCAGAATTGGATTTATACTTGTAGAAACTTTTCTATTTAAGATAAAAACATTAACTTTGCTCGTCTTTCTTTAGAATTAAAATGGATAAAGATAAAATTAAAGAGATTGTTAAACAACAATTTACCGATTATCTTACACTGAAAAAATGTCGTAAGACACCGGAACGTTTTGCTATATTAGATCATATATATTCCGAATCCGGACATTTTAATATGGATTCTTTATATGACTCCATGAATGAGAAAAATTTTAGGGTCAGCAAGGCTACTCTTTACAATACTATGTCTTTGTTGCAAGATTGTAAGTTAGTGCTTAAACATCAGTTCGGAAGTAATCTTTCCTATTACGAACGAGCATATAATAATGAATTTCATCACCATCTGATTTGTCTTAACTGTGGAATGATAGAGGAATACAAGGATAGTGATTTGAAAACAGTTATTCAGAGCAAAAAGATAAAGAAATTTTCTCCGGCTTATTACAGTCTGTATATTTATGGCATGTGCCATAAGTGTGCTCCCAAAAGAAAGAATAATAATACTAAAAATAAAAACATAAAAAAATGAAAGCAGATGTGCTCTTAGGTTTACAATGGGGCGACGAGGGAAAAGGTAAAGTGGTGGATGTGCTAACTCCTAAATATGATTTGGTCGCTCGTTTTCAGGGTGGGCCGAATGCCGGACATACCCTTGAATTCAAAGGCCAAAAATATGTGCTTCGTTCCATCCCTTCTGGAATCTTTCAGGGAGGAAAAATAAACATCATTGGTAATGGTGTTGTTTTGGATCCTGCTTTATTCAAAGGAGAAGTGGAAGATCTCGAAAGATCGGGTCATGATCTTACCCAAAGACTGTTGATATCTAAGAAAGCACATTTGATTCTTCCTACTCATAGATTATTGGATGCTGCATATGAAGCGGCCAAAGGGAGTGGGAAAATCGGAACTACCGGCAAGGGAATTGGTCCTGCTTACACAGATAAAATCAGCCGGAATGGTGTAAGGGTAGGAGACATCCTACATGATTTTCAGGCAAAATATAAAGCGGCGGTTGATCGTCACAAGGAAATTCTGGCTCAACTGAATTTTGAATATGACCTGGCTCCGCTGGAAGCTGCCTGGTTTGCCGGAATCGATTGTCTGAAACGTTTTCAATTGATCGATAGTGATCATTATATCAATAAACACCTGGCTACCGGAAATACTGTTTTAGCAGAGGGTGCTCAGGGAACTATGCTTGATATTGATTTTGGTTCTTATCCTTATGTAACATCTTCCAATACGATTTGTGCCGGTGCTTGTACCGGTATGGGAGTTGCTCCGCGCAGGATAGGAGAGGTGTATGGTATCTTTAAAGCTTATTGTACCCGTGTGGGTAGTGGCCCTTTCCCAACAGAGTTGTCTGACGAGACGGGAGATGAAATGAGGCGCATAGGTAATGAATTTGGTTCTGTAACCGGTCGCCCGCGTCGTTGCGGTTGGGTTGATCTTGTAGCGCTCCGCTATGCTATCATGATCAATGGTGTTACAAAACTGATCATGATGAAGAGTGATGTGATGGATACTTTCCCTGTAATCAAGGCTTGTGTAGCTTATAAAATAAATGGTGTTGAGACAGAAGATTTTCCTTATGATATCAATGAGGGTGTTGAACCGGTTTATACGGAAATACCGGGTTGGCAAACCGATATGACAAAAATGCAGTCTGAAGACGAGTTCCCGGAAGA
>JAVBMQ010000113.1:0-6150 GCA_031552335.1 Bacteroidales bacterium
GTTCAATATACAAATTTTCATCTTCTTCAAATTCGTTGAAAAGTGTAAAATCCATGATGGCAATGGTATATACTGCTTTCAGTTTGAAGTTCCAGAGACCCTGAGGCGCCTGCTTCCGGATCGGGAATGTTGAGTAAAACAAACAACGATCCCTGAAATGTGGATGCCGGGCTTTTTGCATCTCAATGATAAAAAATTCTCCTTTCCCGTTGGTACAAAAAATATCAAAAATAACTTTCCTGTCTGCTTCCCAATCACCCAATTGTAAGGTTGGCTGATATTGGATATCAAGGATTTTATCCTTCCACGGCAAGACCTCATTCAAAAAATCAATTAACAACTCTTTGTTTAATTCGTTGAAAAACAATTTCTTAAAGGCAAAGTCCGATAAGGGATTCATATACCTTTCCTGTAAAATAACTTCCATAGTTTACTGGTTTTAGTTGGTTAGTAATTATTTTGATTGATATGAATCAATCATGTGACAAATATAGAAGATAAGGAGGAGAAAAGCAAATTTTTTCTTTTGAAAAACTTGTCAAGGAAATGAGGTGTAGTATCCCTAAGACTGTTAACACTTATTAGATTCGCAATATGCCCTAAATACAGCGACCTTTCCTCCATCAATATTTATCTGAAAAGAAAAATCCAATGCCTCATTCAATGTCCCCTGCCACCACGAAGTCAAAGGCCTTCCATTTAAAGAAAATTTCAACTTATCTGTAGTAAAAAGTGTCTCTGGTGTAAGCGCAAACAAAGAAACCTGTTGTCCCGGATAACTCTCAAAAACGGCAGAAGAAATCATCGGCACAAAAACACCGAAGTCCGTATGCATCCTTACATTTGCCAGATGAATATAATCTGCCAATAAAGAAATATTTCCCAGGGTATGGTCTTCTCTTTTACCGGTAGCTCCCAGGATAGAAATATCTTTCCAGTTATTTTTTACGGAAAAAAGAACAGCTTTGGTCAGATCGTTGGTTTCCTGATCCGGATCATGATGCAGGCAGGATGCGTATTGTTGTTTAAGGGAAGGGGAGAGGCTATCCAAGTCGCCTACAATAAAATCAGGTTCTAATCCATATTGTAATAAAGTTTCGGTAGCTCCATCACAGGCAATGATTCTTTTGGCCTTTTTTAAAAAGGATAATGGGATTTCATGCTCGGGGAAAGCTCCCTTGGCTAAGATTACTGTATCTGCAGATTGTAATAACGGAATCATAAGTTTGTTTGTTTTAACATGGATCGGCGCCATTGTATCAGTCCTACAAATGACATAACTCCATATACAGCATATAAAATAGCAGTAGGATATAAAGATAACCAATAATATAATCCTGCAGAAAATAAATTGACAAAAATCCAGATATACCAGACTTCCAGTATTTTCCGGGCAACCATCCAGGTGGCGGCAATGCTTAACGCAGCCAACAAGGCATCCTGGTAAGGGACAGTAGAATCTGTAAATTCAATTAATGTTTTTCCGATGAAAACGAATAAAACAGAAGATATGAAAAACAAGATGAGTCCGGTACGGAAAGATAAATGAATGATTTTCGGGGAACTTTCTTTATCCTGTTTGGCGTATCTCCAATAATATAATCCGTAAAAATTCAGCACCAGGAAATAGCCGTTCAATGCCATTTGTGCATATATTTTTGATTGGAAGAAAATGAAAATATAGAAGAAAGAACTTAAAATACCGACCAGCCACATGGTCCACCGTTCTTTGATTTCCAGGTACAGGTAGATGAGAGCGAATATGGCTCCTGTTATTTCAATAATATTATTTCTTATCCATTCCACAAGCCACTAACTCCATTGGTTTATCAATAATCTTTTTGGCTCCATGCAGCTCTAATTCTTCTCTTTTACGGAAACCCCAGCTAACTCCTACAGGAAACATACCGGCAGCATTAGCTGTTTCCATATCGATACCGGTATCTCCCAGATATAAGATATTCTTCGGTTGAAGATCTAATTTTTTTGCGATGAAAAGGGCTGAATCCGGAGCCGGCTTTCGTGGAAAATGGTCTGTAAAACCCAAAATAATTTCAAAATGCCAGTTTTGTAATAAATCTTTTGCGATTTTTTGTGTGATTTCATCGGCTTTGTTGGATAACACTGCCATTTTCATTTTTCCGGCAGACAGCGTATCCAACAAATCACCGATTCCATCATATAGTTTTGTTTTATTCAGGTAATTCTCAAGGTAATCTTTGGTCATTGAACGGAAGCATATTTCGATAGTTTCTTCATCTCTGTTCTCTTCAGGAAGACATTGTATGGTGAGGTTTCTCAACCCCCGGCCGACAAAATGTTTGTAGGCTTCTTCCGGATGAACAGGAAACCCATATTGCTGTAATGTCCGGTTCATTGCATCTGCAATGTCGCATACAGAATCGATCAGTGTTCCGTCTAAATCAAAGATAATTCCTTGGAATTTACCCATTCTTTTTTTAAAATTTTGAATTTTGAATTTTGAATTTTGAATTTTGAATTTTTATTTTTCTACTCCGAATTTGTAGATGCACTTGCTGGTGTATTTTTCTCCAGGGCGCAATACTGTGGTTGGGAATTTAGCTTCGTTCGGAGAATCCGGGTAGTGTTGGGTTTCTAAGCACAAAGCTGTTCTTTTTTGGTAAGCGATACCGTTTTTGCCTGTTTGAGTTCCATCCAGGAAATTACCGGAATAGAATTGTACGGCGGGTTCGGTGGTATATACTTCCATAAAGATACCAGTAGCCGGGCATACTAATTTGCAAGCTGCAGTTTCGGGAGTATTGGAAGCTGCAAATACCCAGTTATGGTCGTAGCCCATTCCATATTCCATTTGTTGGAATTTGTCATCGATTCTGTCTCCGATAGCAGTAGCAGTTGTGAAATCCAATGGGGTATTTTTCACCGGATCAACTTTTCCTGTTGGGATCAGGTCTTCTTTTACCGGGGTATAACGATCAGCGTTGATGAACAATACATGATCTAAGATTGTATTCTTAGGATCTCCGGAAAGATTGAAGTAAGAGTGGTTGGTCAGGTTTACCACTGTTGGTTTGTCGGTTTCAGCTTCATAAGCGATATCCAACGCATTGTCGTCTGTGAGGTGATAAATTACTTTCACTTTCAATTCCCCAGGATAACCGGCTTCACCGTCAGGAGACGTATAAGTACACTCCAATGTCTGGTTATCGATTTGTTTGATATCGAAATATTGGTTATGGAATCCGTTAGGACCTCCGTGAAGACTATTTTCACCATTGTTCTGAGGCAAGGTATACTCAGTACCATCTAAAGTAAATTTACCTTTTGCGATACGATTGCCGTAACGACCGATGATAGCGCCGAAATTAGAATCATTATTCAGGTAGTCATCGATGGAAGGAAATCCGAGAACCACATCTTTCATATTTCCATCTTTATCAGGAACCATCATAGATACGATACGTCCACCGAAATTAGTAACACACACTTCCATGTTGGAAGCGTTTTTCATAACATACAAACTGGTTTCTTTTTCACCTACCTTACCCTGAAACTTAGAAACCAATAATCCCGATGAAGTCGGAGTTTCTTCTACTACTTTTGGTTCTTCCTGTTGTTTTTTTCCTCCACAGGAACTAAGGATCATGGCAGTTACCGCCAATAAGCAAATTGTTTTTTTCATGATGAATAAATATTAAATAAACAGACTTACATTAAGTTCTACAACCACTTTTTCTTCTTGAAGTAATATAAAATCGACAGAGAAGAAGCCAACATCAAAAGAACGGCAAACCAGAAACCATATCTCCATTTGGTTTCCGGCATGATATCGAAATTCATCCCATAAACACTTGCGATTAATGTGGGAGGCATAAAAATCACAGAAACCACCGTGAAAATTTTAATTATTTTATTCTGTTCGATATTAACAAACCCGAGAAAAGTATCCTGGAGGTAATCCAAGCGGTCAAATCCGAAACGGATATGTTCCAACAGGGAATTGATGTCTTTGATTAAGATGGTAAGTTTGGGCCTCAAATCCATTGGGATCAAATCACTTTTCAACATATTCGAAATAGCTCGTTGTTTATCAATGATATTTTCCCGCAGCATCATCGTGCGTTCCTGCAGGTTCTTGATGGCTAAAAGAGAATCTTCATCGGCATCCTGGATACTATTACTCAAATTTGTAATTTCCAGGGTAATATCTTCAATCATATCAGCATCAAACTCCAGACGGGTTTCAAAAAGGCCGATAAAAACGTGGTATCCTGTAGGAAAACTGCGTGGGTTGGCTGAGAGTTTTTTAATTGTTTCACTGAAAGAAATCAAATCCTCTCCGCGAACAGAAATCAGGATGCCATTTTTGATAATAAAAGAAACCGGTTCCCGTTGGAAAGTACTCAACAAAAAGTTTGTATTCACTACCAATGTATCTGCAGTTTCTATATAGCGGGATGAAGTCTCAATCTCAATCATCTCCTCTTCCTCCTGAATGTATATTTTCAGGTAATCTTCCAATTGAGATTCGATTTCCTCATCTACGTCATTCAGGTCAATCCACAAAAATTGATCCGTAGGTGTTTTTTTCAGAAAATCAATACTCCGACTGACTCTGATCACCCCGTCCTTATGATAAAAAAGTCTGATTCCCGACATAAAAACTACGTTTTTTAGAATTACGAATTACGAATTAGGAATTACGAATGATCCAAATATCAGACTTTGTTTTTTATTCGTAATTCGTAATTCCTAATTCGTAATTCGTATCTGTTTCTCTACCAAATTCGTCAACTCAATAAACTGTTCTACCGATAATTGCTCAGGTCTTTTGTCAAAGACCGGCATAGTATAGATAGGACAATCTTTCCCCAATAGGGGTTTAAGCGAATTTCTCATCGTTTTCCGGCGTTGGTTAAAAGCAGTTTTGACAACTGTTTTTAGTAACTGTTCGTTACAGTCCAAGGCAGTCCGGTTATTACGTGTCATCCGGATCACTGCTGATTTCACTTTCGGAGGCGGATCAAAAACATATTCGCTCACCGTAAACAAATACTCTATGTCATACCATACCCGTAACAGTACGGTGATGATTCCATAAGCTTTTTTACCAGGAGGAGAGGCTAAACGTTCGGCTACCTCTTTCTGTATCATACCCGAGCAACAGGGGATCTGATCTTTATAGTCTAATACCTTGAAAAAAATCTGGCTTGAAATATTATACGGGTAATTACCTATCACACAAAACTGTCCGGGAAAAACCTTCGATAAATCCAGGTGCAAAAAATCTTCCCCGATAATCCGCTCCTCTAATTGAGGATAAGTTTTATGCAAAAAAGTCACCGATTCCCAGTCCAGTTCAACCACCTTCAGATCATGCTCTTTTTCCAATAAAAATTGCGTGAGAACACCCATCCCCGGTCCGACTTCCAGTACGGGAAATGCTTTAAAATCATCCAAAGTATCGGCAATTTTCCGGGCAATTTGCAAGTCTTTCAGGAAATGTTGCCCCAGCGCTTTTTTCGGACGTACTTGTTTCATTCACACAGTTTCTTATCGTTTGTATTCAAATAAATGCTTATCTTTGCAGGCTGCGAGGACAAAAGTACATAAATTTTTCACAATAGTTCGCTTATGTCGGCAAAATTGAAAACGTTTATAAAAAAAATCGTCAAAATAGTATTCCCTTTGCTTCTGGGAATTGTGATTCTCTATTTCTTATATAGAGACACAGATTTTCAGGCGCTGTGGACGGATATCCGGAATGCCAATTGGGCAATTCTTTCTTTTTCCCTGTTGTTTGGATTATCCGGAAATGTGATCCGCGGACTCAGGTGGGAGTTGTTGATCAAACCATTAGGATATACTCCTAAAAAATCTAACCTGATTTATGCGGTTTTAGGTAATTATGCAGTTAATTTTGCCTTGCCACGCGCCGGAGAAATATGGAGGTGCGGGGTCATTGCCAAAGAAGAAAAGATTCCCTTTACTAAACTACTTGGCACTCTTATTATCGACCGTTTGTTTGACACCATTATGGTCGCTTTTGTTTTACTGATTGCATTTTTATTTAATGTGGCATTGTTTTATAACAACAGTGATTTATTTAATTTGCCTTCATTTCTTACCTCTCCGTTTTTTTATGCCGGATGTATAGGTATTTTGATT
>JAVBMQ010000169.1:0-8701 GCA_031552335.1 Bacteroidales bacterium
ATTTAAGAGTTAAGAGTTTTTAGGCGTAAGCCAACTCTTAACTCTTAAATTTTTAACTCTTAACCTTTAACTGATATTTAGTTTAAAGTCTTTAAGAACAGTTCAGCTTCTTTGTTTTTCTGTTTAATCATTCGGACGAGATCATGAACTTCAGATGATTCTCTTACATTATTTTCCATGTTATATAATATCTTCACAATTTCACCGGCATCAATCATACGCATCAAAGGCAATAATTTATGAGCATGTGAACGAATACCAGCCCAATCGTCGGAAACAAGAGCATCCTCCATAGTCTTAGCTGCCACAATATTTTCCTGGATAAAGGTTTTTATAATATGACGGGCTGCATCTTTATCTTTTCCGGCAAATGCAGTCAATGTAGAAAATCCACTACCTGCAGATTCTCTCTTTTCTGTATGATGAATATTCCCAACCAAAGAAACAATTAAGTCTAAGAGTTGAGTGGAAGTAAATGGCTTTGCTAAAAAACCGGAAAAACCAGCTTCTATGAATTGACTTTCAGAAATATCCGAACGGGCAGACAATGCGATAATAGGTATTTCTTTCGCTTTTGGGAATGATGCCACTCTAATTCTTTCTACTAATTCAAATCCATTCATGTCAGGCATCTGAATATCTGTAAAAACAATATCAAAAGGTTGGTCTTGCAACATTGTCAATGCCTCCAGTGAATTAAGACACCTAACAGGATTAAATCCCTCGCTACGAAGCAATTCTGTATACATATCCAACAAAACCAAATCATCATCTACAAATAAGATCTTGATTTTATTTTTTTCCTGTTCCTTTAATGTAGCTTGCTGTATATCTTCCACATTAGACAACAATGGAATATGAACTGTAAATTCGCTACCCTCACCAAATGTTGATTTTACCTGTATATCACCCTTTAATAAGAGAGCCAGTTTTCTTGAAATAGCAAGCCCCAAGCCTGAACCTTCAATGCCTTCCGCATCAACATTATTCACCCGGCTGAATTCCTCAAAAATTCGTTCCTGGCTAACCGGATCTATCCCTCGTCCGGTATCTTTGACTATGATATTCAGCACATCACCTTTGCGAGAAGAAAAAACAGAAACCGACAAAGTAATTTTTCCGGTATCGGTAAATTTAACTGCATTAGAAAGTAAATTATTAACTATCTGACGAATACGAAACGGATCACTCTGATAAATCTGTTCAGGTTTCAAATCACTCACAAATTCGAGTTCAAGCCCTTTCTTTGTCGCCAATGGAACGATACTTATATGTATATCATTCAGCAGACGTGCGGGAGAAAAATGCATAATATTCGCTTCCTGCTTCCCTGATTCAAGCCTGTGATAATCCAATAATTTTGTCACCAACTCTAATACCTGCTCGGAAGAACCTTGCATATTTTCCAGATAATATTTTTCTTTAGCCGGCAATTTACTTTTAGTCAGCAATTCAATATATCCGATGATCGAGCTCAAAGGAGTTTTTATATCATGCGAAATTGTAAGCATCAATTTTTCCCTGCTCTTCAGCAAATCTTCTGCATATTTTTTGGCATTTTCCAACTTCCTCCTATATTTTTGTTCTCTTGACAAAGAACGTAAACTCAGAATAATAAATATAATTGCAGTCAATAAGGCCGTTATTGCCACTCGTGAAGCTATGGTATAAGAGTCTTTTAATGCCCGTTTTTTTTCACCTGAAAATTCATCAATTTTTTGATATTCACGAACTTCCAGTTCACGAAGAATTTTATTTATTTCATCTGTCAATTCTACATTCGTCTGGAACAAGAAATTTTGTTTATACGCTAACCTGGCAACATATAATTCACGTTTTTGATCATAATCTAAAAAAACATCTGTCATATATTCCACAATAGTATCCGTCAATAACTGTTCCATCGGAATAATAGAATCTATCACAGAAGAAGAAGCCTGACTTTTCACAAGTACGGAATCTTTCACTTCTGATTTAAAAACATCTGAAAAACGTTGTGCAAACGTTTTTTTCTTTACTTGCACAATCGTTGTATCCTGTTTTTCATGTGTCTGCATAACAGAAGATATTCTTTTCAGATTTTCCATATCCTTTTTAGACAAAATCGTGGTAACTGATTTTCTTCTAAAAGGAAGCAGGTCAATAGAGTCCATCAATTGAAACATCTGATAAGTATTTTCATACTTCAGATCCAACAAATTGGAAACTCTGTCCAGACGTCTATGCATCAAAGTATCAGAAGTCATTTTGTATAAAGAATCCTTCTGTTCCACAACCTTATGCATCAAAGAGTCATATCGTTTCTTTTCTCGGTTTTCCATCACACTGGAAAGCAACATCCGACTCATACTTTCCGACTCATATAACGATGCCAGGGTACTGCTAATCAAAACAAGTTCTTTTCTTTCCTCAAAAGGACGATCATATTCAGAAAATGCTCTCAATTCCGAATATATCCGACCCAAACCATATACTGCTAACAAAATAAGGAGTAAATAGCCGATAATAATAATTATTTTTATTTTTGAAGATTGTGATACCTGTTTCATTTAAGCTTCTATTCCATATAATTTAAGTTTATTATAAAGTGTTTTCCTGTCAATATTCAACAAAGCTGCCGCCTTCGATTTATTGTTATTGGAAAACCTTAATGCTTCTTCAATCCGCTCCTTTTCATTGGATTGTCTTACTCCCGAAAAAGACCGGTCTTTAGGTTCTTCCTCTTTTATATCGTCAGGAATAATATCAGGAGAAATATAATTTCCATGTGCTGTCAGAGTCAATCTATTGACTATATTTTTTAATTCCCGGATATTTCCCGGCCAGGAATAATTAACTAGTATTTCCAACGATTCAGGAGTAAAACCTATGATTTTTTTCTTCAATTCACCATTAGAAATTTCAAGAAAATGATGCAAATACAGACTGATATCTTCCCTGCATTCAGCCAAAGAAGGCACATACAACAAAAACTCACTGATCCGGTGATAAAGATCCAGACGAAAATTAGAATTAGGAGATGCCAGGTTAATTTCTTCATTGGTAGCAGCAATAATCCTCACATCTACAACAATTTCCTTTTCTCCACCAACCTGTTTAAGTTTTTTTTCCTGTAATACCCTCAGCAATTGCACCTGGATATCCATGGAAAGGTTTCCTATTTCATCGAGGAACAAAGTTCCCCCATTAGCCGTTTGAAAAAAACCCGTTTTATTATTGATTGCACCGGTAAAAGCACCTTTGATATGACCAAAAAACTCACTGGCAGCCAATTCTTTGGATAAAACACCGCAATCTACTGCTACGAAAGGACCGGAAGCCCGTTCACTTTTTTCATGAATCAGACGGGCAATATGTTCTTTTCCTACACCACTGGCACCCCGAATCAAAACAGACAATCTGGTAGGAGCTACCAGATCAACATATTCATATAAGCGTTGATACTCCAATGAATGACCTCTGATATAATCCATTTCCATTGACTCTCCTTCCGGAATAGAAGACTCCTCCTGCATTCCTTTCTGGGTCAATGCACTTGTAATTTTTTTGAATAATTCTTCCGGATTCAAAGGCTTGGCAACATAATCAAATGCTCCGGATTTAATGGATTCTACAGCAGAAACGATATCTGCATAGCCCGTCATCATTATCACAATTATGTCCGGATATTTTTCTTTGACCCATTTTAATAATGAGATTCCACTTCCATCCGGTAACCTTAAATCCAGTAAAACGATTTCAGGCTGAGCTTCAATGATACGTTTTTTAGCATCAGTAACATTCAACACTGTACCGACAACAAACTCTTTCTTTGAAAGCCATGTTTTCAGCATCAAGCTTAGTGTCAAATCATCTTCTATAATTAATATGGAATTCATTCAAATGTTTTTTTTCAAGTCTTTAATGACCAATGTATTTTTCCTGTTTTTCATTAAGAAACATACACCGTTACGAATACAAATCGCGCTTTCATCAATTGGATACAAATTTACAATATTATTTTATCTTTCCAAAATGTTACACTTTTTTCATTAGAATTGCATATTTGAATTAAAAATTAAGCATTAGCTTCGCACGATAAAGGCAATTCTTCATCCTTAAATATTTAATTCTTAATTCATTTGGCAATAAACCATCCCCATGTTTCGTTTATAATAAAATTCTTAATCCAATTTTTATTTTCATTATTGATTATGAACAAAGTAATTATCTCATATGTTTTGATTTCTTTCTTTTTTTTCAATTGTTCTGATAAAAAAGTGTACGGAGAAGACATCCCGGTAAAAGTCAACCGTTTTGACAAAGCTTTATATGAATACCTGAAAGGAGAAAAAAATGAAGACATTTTTCTAAATGAATACCGGGATTTTTTAGATGTCTACGGGGAAAGTGTCATTGGTATAGGAAAGACTGATTCCATCGGTTATTTTGACCGGCTAAAACAACTTTTCTCCCACCCTTCTTTAATGGAAATCTATGAGACCGAATTAAAAACTTTTGAAGACGTGTCGGAATTAGAAGCCGGATTATCTTCCGGATTTGGCTTTTTACAATCAGTTTTTGATTCCATACAAGTTCCGGATATCTATATGCATGTTTCCGGATTGAATCAGAACGTTGTTGTTACTGACCGTTTCCTATCCATTTCCGGAGATAAGTATTTAGGAAGTGAATATAAATGGTATGTACCGTATTTTTATGACTATCTGCGACAAAATATGACTCCTGAAAGGGTTTTACCTGACTACTTCCTGGGGTTTCTGATGGCAAATTTTCCGTTCCAGGGGAATGATGAAGTCTTGTTAGATCAAATGATATATGAAGGAAAATTAAGATATATTTTATCGTTAACCCTACCAACTCTTTCAAATGCCGAAATCATGGGTTATACAGAAGAACAAAATGAGTGGTGCAAAGCAAATGAATCCAGAATGTGGAAAAACATTGTACAGGATAAGCATCTGTTCAATCCCAACCGGTTTATCACAGAAAAATATATCCATGAAGCTCCTTATACTTCATTTTTATCCAATGAGTCACCCGGTAAAGCTGGTATCTGGATAGGTTTTCAAATTGTTGTTGCTTATGTAAAACAGCATCCGGAAGTATCATTACAGGAATTGATGTATCAGACAAACTACAAAAAGATTCTCCAGGATTCAAAGTATAAACCCTAACGGAGAGATCGGTATATTTTCATTTCGCAGTTCTTACAATCAAATTCCAGTTCCAGACGACCTTGTCCTGACAATAAGTACAAGGGTTCTTTAATAGGAGTACGATTGTTGTGTTGTCGCGGACAATATCCCATGCTGTAGCGAAGGCAGTGTTTGGTATACATCAAGGGAACGAGATCATTGGGCTCCGACTCAAAAGCCGGATCAATCCGATCAACACCATGTTTATGGTAGAATTGGGCAGACTTTGTATTGAAAACATTCCCTCTGTAAGACAAATCTTTTTCCGGGAAAATTTCAATGGTCATTTCCTTTTGCCGTTTCGGTCTCAAATAGGCAGATGCCCTGGCCAATAGTAATGCATCCACATATTTTCTTTTCACTTCAGATAGAATAGAAGCTGGCAAAAACCATTTTGTTTGACACAAAATCTCCAAATCTTCAACTTCAAAAATAGTATTACCTAACTTTGATAATTGTGTTTTTATTTGTTCTGCCTGGTCTTTCCGGGCAATTTCTTTATTAAAATCAAAAGAAACAAATGCATCACATCCATCTTCATCCCTGGCCGACACAGAGAATCCATTGGGTTCTTCTTTTAATGTTAACTGTACTTTCACTTTTCTCTCTGCAGATTTTTTTGACAACTGTTTTTCAAAGGCATGATCATAATTCCTAAACAAAGGAGTTTTAGGCAATATAAGTGGCATTTCTGCCGGATAAATTTTATTTGTATCTACCCGATTGATTCGAAATCCCTGAAATACTCCTTTTTCATCTAAGAAGCACAATCCATCTCCATTATTAAAAACAGATGTTCCGGCCACTACCAGGTAGTTTCTTCCTAATTCTTTTACACGACCAACAGGTTCTCCAATAGATTTAGGCGTATCAAATGATATAATATCTTTTTTTCTTTCTTTGAAAAAATAATCTGTAAAACCCCGGTTGAAACTTTTAGACAAATCAGGAGTAAAATCATATGTACAATATCCTGAAGAAGCTGACAGATATTCTTGTCGATGGTTCAAAATTCCGTCTAATTTTTTCCGGTAATATGCAGTCACATTTTTTACATAATTTACTTCTTTCAAACGACCTTCAATTTTCAGGGAAGTAACACCTGCATCCAATAAATTTTCCAGATGATCCGACAAATTAAGGTCTTTCAATGAAAGTAAATGTCTGTTTGAAGACAACGTACGTCCGGTAGCATCCTGTAATGTATATGGAAGGCGGCAATACTGGGCGCATTCACCCCGATTAGCACTTCGTCCGCACATAGCCTGACTGATATAACACTGTCCGCTATATGACACACATAAAGCGCCATGTACAAAAACCTCCAAAGCTACATTGGTTTGCTCTGCAATTTCTTTGATTTGAGATAATGACAATTCCCGGGCCAATACGACTTGCGAAAAGCCACTTTTTTCCAGGAAATTCACTTTTTCCGGAATACGGTTATCCATTTGAGTACTGGCATGTAATGCTATAGGAGGAATATTCATCTCCGGAATAGCCATATCCTGAATGATCAGAGCATCTACTCCCGCATTGTATAACTGATGGATGAGTTTTTCCGCAACAGGTAATTCTTCTTCCTTCAGGATTGTATTCAATGCGACATAAACCTTAGCATAATACAAATGGGCATATTGCACTAATTCTTCAATATCCTCAATGGTATTTCCAGCTGAAGCACGTGCACTGAACTGAGGAGCGCCGATATAGACTGCATCAGCTCCATGATTAATTGCTTCTATTCCACAAAGTAAATTTTTTGCCGGAGACAAGAGTTCTATTTTTCGGGCAATCTTCATTTTTCATTCTGATTTTCCATGCCATCCAGATAAATTTCCAGCGCTTTAACCGATATCTGAATTTCCCATATGCATACAGCTAAAGATGCTATTAAAAGCAACAAAGCGCCTCCAAACACATATGCGCCAGCTAATTGCCATTGAATATAAATAAAAAACATTGCAATGACACACAAAAAGAGACTTCCAATACCTAATATTTGCATATAACGAACCAAATGCAAACGTTTTCTGAGGTTTTTAATCTGTGCTTCAATGACTATATCTTCGTGATGTTGAGATTTTTCCTTTAGGGTCCTAACTACTTGTGCATAGGATAAAAATCTGTTTGTATAAGCCAACAATATCAAAGAAATCGCTGAAAAAAGCAAAGAAGGAGTAGTCAGATTTAATTCTTCCATATCAGACCAGATTACCTAATTTTTCAATATCATTCGCATTGAATGGAGTCTCCTGATACACGAAATAGTTCAGCCAATTGGTAAACAGCAAATTAGCATGTGCTTTCCAACGGACAAGCGGTTCATTTTCCGGATCATTGTCTTTATAGTAATTTTCCGGCATTTCTATGAGCAAGCCTTTTTCCAAATCTCTCATATATTCATTATGAAGAGTATCCGGAGAATATTCCGAATGTCCTGTTATATAAAATTCCCTTCCACCTCTTGACATTACAATATACACTCCCGAATCTTTTGATTCCGAGAGTAATGTCAATTCATCAACAGCCAGGATATCTTCTTTTCTCACTTCCGTATGACGACTATGAGGCACATAAAACTCATCATCAAAACCACGAAACAGTGGAAAAGAAGGATTTGATAATGTATGCTTGAATATACCAAATTGTTTTTGTGACAATGGATATTTGGGCACACCATAAAAATAATACAATGCAGCCTGAGCCGACCAACAGACATACAATGTTGATGTCACATGCGTTCTTGCCCATGAAAAGATTTCTTTTATCTCGTCCCAGTAAGTTACTTCTTCAAAATCCATTTGTTCCACAGGCGCTCCGGTAATGATCATTCCATCGTAATTATGCTTTTTGATGACATCAAAATCTTTATAAAAAGCCATCATATGTTCGATAGGAGTATTCTTGGGATTATGCCCTTTAATTTTAAGAAAATCAACTTCTACTTGTAAAGGAGTATTGGAGAGCAAACGAATCAAATCCGTCTCCGTTGTAATTTTCAAAGGCATCAGATTCAGAATACATACTTTTAACGGACGTATATCCTGTGTTGATGCACGGAGAGAATCCATTACAAAGATATTCTCTTGCTTGAGAATTTCGATTGCGGGTAAATTTTGAGGTAAATTTAATGGCATGATGCTTACTTTTTAAAGGTACAAAGGTAGTGAAAACAATTGACAATTGAGAATTGACAATGAGGGGGGAGGAAATTTAATTTTGAATTTTGAATTCTGAATTTTGAATTGAAGATGGATGATAGCCAAATTAGGAATGCATGTCCGATGATTCAATTCAAAATTCAAAATTCAAAATTCAAAATTATTTAAAATAAAAAAAGCAGTTCCTGCTTTCACAAAAACCGCTCTCTCATCTTAAAATGGCAGCTACCTACTCTCCCACATACGCAGTACCATCGGCGCTATCGGGCTTAACTTCTCTGTTCGGAATGGGAAGAGGTGGAACCCCGACGCTATAACCACCTAAATATCTTTTTGATC